>DAOVGU010000099.1 GCA_030672255.1 bacterium | reverse complement strand
TTTCCGGACTCTCCATTTGCCCTCACTGTAAAGAAATAAGATTATCCCACCATATCTGCCCTCATTGTGGTTACTATGGAGAAAGACCGGTTTTGATAAAGAAGGAGAAGAAAAAGAAAGAATGAAGGTAGCCGTAGATGTAATGGGTTCCGATAAGGGACTGGAACAAATTATTGAAGGAGCCCTTTTAGGTGCAAGACGAGAAAAGGTTGATCTTGCCTTGGTGGGTGATAGAAAAAAGATCACTGCCTCTCTTACGGGACATCAATTTACTGGATCCTCTGAAGTAACAATAGAGGATAGCAATAAGATTGTACCGATGGGGGAAAAGGTTTCTTTGAGCCTTTTGAAAGATAAGGATTCCTCCCTTTCTATCGCTCTTAAATTAGTTAAAGAGGAAAGGGCAGAGGTGGTAGTTAGCGCTGGCAATACCGCGGCCTTTGTTGGTTTGGCGATCAAACAATTGGGATTTCTCCCCGGGGTTGATCGACCAGCCATTGCCGTTTTTTTACCCACTCCTAAAGGGTTCTGCATCTTTCTGGATGTAGGGGCTATGGTTGATCCTTCCCCCCATAATCTTTTGCAATACGCAGCGATGGGAAATGTCTGCAGTCAGATTCTTCTAAAGAAGGAAAATCCGACGATCGGTCTCCTTAATATTGGTGAGGAGGAAACAAAGGGAAATAGTTTAAGTAAGGAGACCTATCGCCTCCTTTCCTCCTCTTTCCTGAATTTCAAAGGCAATATTGAAGGTCAGGATATCTTCTCCGGAGATACTGATGTTGTCGTTACCGATGGCTTTGTAGGTAATGTGGCGTTGAAAGCATGTGAAGGAATGGCTGATCTTATAAGAAAGATGGTAAAGGATAGTCTTTCTTCTCATCCTCTGGGCAGGTTAAGAGCTATTTTAAACCGAAATCTCTTCCAGGAATTGGAGAAAAAAGTCAGCTACGCCGAATATGGGGGAGGAATTCTTTTAGGGGTAAAGGGTATTTGCATTATCAGTCATGGCCGATCCTCGGCCTCGGCGATAGCCAATGCAATTAAAGTAGGAAAGGAAGCAGCTTTGGCTAAGATAGTTCCGCGTTTGACAAAGGCAATTGAAGAACTTGGAAGATGAAGAAGGCGATAATTGTGGGCACCGGTTCTTATCTCCCTAAAAAAATTCTTACAAATAAGGATTTGGAGAGGCTAGTGGAAACATCCGATGAATGGATTACGGGAAGGACGGGAATAAAGGAGCGTCATATTGCTGATGAAGATGAAGCAGCCTCTGATTTGGGAGTGAAAGCAGCTATTTCTGCTCTCAATGAGGCGAATTTAGAGGCTTCCGAGATTGACCTAATTATCGTTACTACGGTGACTCCTGATATGTTGTTTCCTGCCACCTCCTGCGTCATCCAGGATAAGATTGGAGCCACCAAAGCGGTTGCCTTTGATCTTAATGCTGCCTGTTCCGGTTTTGTTTATGGATTAGCGGTAGCGGAGCAATTTATCAGAACGGGAACCTATGAGAAAATTCTTTTAATTGCAACAGAGGCAATGTCTAAGGTTGCCGACTATACCGACCGCAATATCTGTGTTTTGCTTGGGGACGGAGCAGGTGCGGCGGTTCTCACTCCTGCCGACGATAGGAAAGGGCTTTTGGGCAACTGGCTTGCCGCTGCGGGTAAATATGGAAATTTACTTTATCTTCCTGCGGGAGGCTCTAAAATGCCCGCCTCTCATAAGACGATTGAGGAACATCTGCATTATATGAAGATGGAGGGTCCAGCCTTATTTAAGGTTGCCATTCATTCTATGGTGGAAGCAATTGAGAAGGTTTTATCCCCTCTCCGGATAGCTCCAGGGGAATTGGACTTAGTCATTCCCCATCAGGCAAATTTAAGGATCATTAAAGCGGTAGCTAAGGGAATAGATGTTCCGTTAGAGAAATTCTATGTCAATGTTGATATGTGCGGAAATATGTCATCTGCTTCCATAGCTGTAGCCTTAGATGAAGCACTGAAAGAAGGAAGGATTAAACCAGGCAGCCTTGTTCTTTTAGTTGCCTTTGGCGCTGGCCTTACCTGGGGTTCCTGTGTAATTAAATTTTAAAAAACAAACGCAGATAAACGCAGATGACAACATAACTGTCATTCCCGAGATTAGTAATCGGGAATCCAACTTATAGATTCCTGCTTCAGCAGGAATGACAACTTATGTTAATCTATGGTTAAACCTATGAAGGTTGCTTATCTTTTTCCTGGTCAGGGGTCTCAATATGTAGGAATGGGGAAGGACCTCCATCAAAATTTTGATTTAGCCAAAAAGATATTTGAAAAAGCCAATGAGATTTTGAAAACTAATCTTTCTCATATAATTTTTCAAGGACCGGAGAGTGTGTTAAATAATACCGAAATTTGCCAGCTAGCAATCCTCACCACTTCAATCGCTGCCTATGAGGTGATGGAAGCAGAATATAGCATTATCCCTCTTGCTGTGGCCGGTCATAGTTTAGGAGAATATTCCGCTCTCATTGCTGCTGGAGCTCTTTCCTTTGAAGATGGTTTAAGATTGGTGGAAAAGAGAGCAAGATTTATGCTGGAAGCGTCTCAGAAACATCCTGGTAAGATGCTTGCCGTGATCGGACTTCCTCTGGAGAAGATAACTGAAATTTGCAAGAAGGTGCAATCGGCTGGTTTAGTAGAGATAGCCAATATTAATTCTCCTGAGCAGATTGTTGTTTCTGGAGAAACAGGAGGGATGGAGAAGTTCGAAGAGTATATCGAGGATAGTGAGGTAAGGAAGCTTATTCCCCTGAAGGTAAGCGGTCCCTTCCATACCATTTTTATGGGAGCTGTAGAGGAGAAATTGGCGGCCGAATTAGAAGGGATAAAGCTTAAAAAAGCAAAATTTCCTCTTATTGCGAATAGCACCGCCAGGGAAGTCAGAGAGCCAGAGGAGATAAAGAATGCTTTGATTGCCCAGGTGAGTCACCCTGTTCTTTGGTGGGAGACAATGAAAGAGCTTAAAAAAAGAAAAATTGAGCTGTTCTTAGAAATAGGACCAAAGAAAGTATTGAGTAAATTATTGAAAAGAAGCGCCCCTAGCCTTTCGGTAGCCAATATTGAAGATAAAGAAAGTTTAGAAAAAATTGGGAAAATAATTAAAATGTAGTGCGAGCCCCTGATTTAATCAGGGGTTAGCCTCGCTAACGATTTATGCGATTAGAGAAAAAGGTTGCTCTCATTACCGGAGCCTCGGGAGGAATTGGTAATTCTTTAGCCCATACTTTTGCTTCCGAGGGAGCGGATCTTATCCTCTGGGATATCGCTGAACCTTCCCCTACCCTCTTAGCTCAGATTAAAAATTTTTCTCGTGAGGTTCTTTTTCAGAAGGTTAATATTACCCAGATTAAGGAGGTAAAGGAGGCGATGAAAGATAGCTATGCGAGATTAAAAAGGCTGGATATTCTGATTAATAATGCGGGAATAACCAGGGATAACTTGCTTTTTCGGATGGAGGAGAGAGATTGGGAAAGTGTAATAGAGGTTAATCTGAAAGGAACATTTAACTGCACCAAAGTAGCAAGTAGATTTATGATGAAGCAAAAATATGGTAAGATTATAAATATTGCCTCTGTCATCGGTCTCACCGGGAATATTGGTCAAACTAATTATGCGGCAAGTAAAGCCGGAATCTTGGGATTGACCAAAAGTGTTGCCAGGGAGTTAGCTCGATTTAAGATTAATGTTAATGCTATTGCTCCCGGCTACATCAATACCCCAATGACTCAAAGACTCTTCCCCGGAGTTAAGGAGGAGATACTAAAAAATATCCCTTTGGGGAGATTTGGAGAGCCGGTTGATGTTGCTAAACTTGCCCTCTTTTTAGCCTCAGAGGAAAGCGATTATTTGACGGGACAGGTAATCAAGGTAGATGGAGGAATGGTAATGTGAAAAGGAGAGAAATTATGGAAAGAGCAGAGGTAGAAAAATTGGTGAAAGAGATTACGGTAGAGCAGTTGGGGGTAAACCCAAATGAGATTACGGAAAATGCCTCCTTTGTTGATGATCTTGGAGCCGACAGTTTGGATACGGTGGAATTGGTAATGGCCTTTGAGGAAAAGTTTGGCCTGGAGATTCCTGATGAGGATGCGGAAAAGATCAGGACAATTGGCGAGGCGATAAACTATATTGTTGAGAAGAAATAACTTTACTATTCTGTGAATGGAGAAAAAGCGGGTCGTTATTACGGGATTGGGATTACTCACTCCCGTGGGTAATAGTAAAGAGGAGACCTGGAGAGCATTAATCAGCGGGAGAAGTGGGATAGAAAGGATTAAGGATTTTGATGCTAAGGACCATTCTTCTCAAATTGCAGGGGAAATAAAGAATTTTGATTCTTCCTTCTTGGATAAGAAAAGTTTAAGGCATATGGATCGCTTTGTTCAGTATGCAATTGCCGCTACCAGGGAAGCTCTGAAAGATGCCCGCCTTGAGGAAATTGACAGAAGACGAGTTGGAGTTATTGTCGGGGCCGGTATCGGGGGGCTGCGGGTTATTGAGCGCCAGCATTCCATCCTTTTAGAGAAAGGGCCAGGTAAAGTTTCCCCATTCCTTATCCCGATGCTTATTCCGGATATGGCTTCCGGCCAAATTGCCATTCAGTTTGGCTTCCAGGGACCAAATTATTGTACCGTGAGTGCCTGTGCCTCTGGGGCCCATGCTATTGCCGATAGCTATCGCATTTTGCAGAATGGAGGAGCAGAGGTAATGGTTACGGGAGGGACCGAATCCTGTATTACTCCTTTAGGATTAGCCGGTTTCTGTAGTGCGCATTCTCTCTCTACTAAGAATGATGAGCCAGAGAAAGCATCCTGTCCTTTTGATAAGCGGCGCGATGGTTTTGTTATGGCTGAAGGAGCAGCTATCCTTATCCTGGAAACCTTAGAAAATGCCAAAAAACATAACTCCCGCATCTATGCCGAAATTGTTGGTCTGGGGTTATCTGCCGATGCCTACCATATGACCGCACCTCCCCCTGATGGTAATGGAGCGACTTTGGCAATAAAGGAGGCACTGAAGGATAGCGAAATCAAACCGGAAGAAATAGACTATATCAATGCTCATGGCACCTCAACCCCTCTTAATGATAAAAGTGAAACGCAAGCCATCAAAAAGGTTTTTGGCGATTATGCCTATCAGATACCGGTAAGTTCTATCAAATCTATGGTCGGTCATATGCTCGGTGCTGCTGGGGCATTGGAGGTTGCTATCTCTGCTTTGGTAATCGAGAATTCCCTTATCCCCCCGACAATAAATTATGAGGTGGCTGACCCGGAATGCGACCTTGATTATGTTCCCAATCAACCGCGGAAAAAGGAGGCAAGGGTAGCGATGTCTAACTCCTTTGGCTTTGGTGGTCATAATATCGTAATCATCATTAAAAAATTGTTGACTGATGCTTCCGATGAAAAGTGATTCATCAACCATTGCTTCTTCGCAGGGGAAACAATGGCGCGTAACATAGCAAGAATAACAAGGATCAGAACTTTGTTAAATTTTCACCCCTGCTTGATTCTAGCAGGGGTAAAGGTTTATCAAGAAGAGGAAGAGGAGAGATGATGATATCTACTCGACGTGGAGGAAATTTAAGTGGAAAGGTATTGAGGATTTTTGAAGCAAACAATGGTATCTTCAGATTGGCCCCAACATGGGTCCCGAGAGCATTTCTTGTTCCCGGTAGAAGGATCAAACTGGCCTCTGAGGATATTTACGGTCTCGGTGTTCATAGAGGAGGAATTAGTGAAAGATGGTTTGCATCAACCACCAGAGCTGATAATGGTCCAGGGACTCCTGATGATGAAGGATTAAGTTATATTGTTGGCGAAAAGGAAAAGATAACCTTAAAAGATGCGATTGAATCTGAAGGGAAGCTTATTTTAGGTGAAGACTGTGTCAGAGAATATAAGGGTTGGAAAGTATATGCAAAGTTTTTTGATAATATGGAGCCAATTCCCCTTCATTTACATATAGAAGACAAATTTGCCAAAAAAATAGGACAAGAGAGCAAACCAGAGGCTTATTATTTTCCTTCCCAGCTTAATTACCTCGGGAATAATTTCCCTTTCACTTTTCTTGGCCTAGAACCTGGCACAACCAGAGAGGATATTCACCAGTGCCTTGAAAAATGGGATATGGGCGATAATGGTATTTTGGATTTCTCAAAGGCTTACCGATTAAAACCAGGAACCGGTTGGCTTCTTCCCCCAGGTATATTACATGCACCAGGAACTTTTGTAACCTTCGAAGTGCAGTGGGCATCAGATGTATATTCTATGTATCAGTCTATGGTGGCTGGGAGACCAGTGCCCAAGGAGTTACTCTTGAAAGATGTCCCTCCAGATAAACAACAGGACTGTGACTATCTCCTGGATATGATTAATTGGGAGTTGAATCTTGACCCAGAGTTTAAAAAGCACCATTATCTCGAACCTATACCTGTGACTGATACTACTGATGAAGGATTTGAAGATAAATGGGTGATTTACGGGAAGATAGATGGTAAAGATATGTTTAGCGCTAAAGAACTTACTGTGCTTCCGGGGAAAAGTGTCAGTATAAAGGATAAAGGAGCTTATGGCCTGATTGTCGTTCAAGGGTATGGCAAAATAGGTGGATTGCAAGTTGAATCAGCCACTGTGATTCGGTATGGAGACCTGACCCGGGATGAGCTATTTGTTTCGGCTCCAGCAGCAGAAAAGGGAGTGAATTTCCAGAATACGGGGTGTGAACCACTCGTCATCTTGCGATACTTTGGACCGGGTTCGCAAAACCAGAGTTTTAAGAGATAATAAAGGCAGGCATTAATATTAATGAGATTCGCGCAATAGGAGGAGGAGCTAAGTCGAGAAAGTGGTTACAGTTAAATCATAAGATAGGCAATCTAAAGGATGGATAACAGAGAGGCAATTAATGAGATAATAGAAATTGGCAGATTAATATTTGAGAGGAAATATGTTGTCGCTAATGATGGGAATATATCTATTAGGATGAATAATAGAATATTTATTTCTGCAGCGGGGGCTTGCAAGGGAAGATTAACAGAAAAATCTATAGTATCAGTCAATATTGATGGGGAATACTCGCCAAGTTCTTTCCATCCTACTTCAGAAATAAATATTCATCTGGCTATCTATAGAAATAGGCATAAAATAGGCGCCATCATACATGCCCATCCTCCTTATGCTACTTCTTTTGCTGTAGCTGGAATTGCTATTCCTGTTAAGATACTGCCTGAAGCGTTTCTAACACTTAAAAATATTGTTCTAGTGAATTATGGGACTCCTACCACTCAAGAGTTATTCAAAAGTATCGAACCTTATCTGAGTAATTCGAATGTTTTTCTTTTGGCCAACCATGGAACTCTGACTTCAGGAAAAACATTGTGGGAAGCTTTCTACAATTTGGAAATCCTAGAAAACACTGCACAAGTGTACCATCTAGCAATATCTTTGGGTAATGTAAATACCCTTAGCAATCGACAATTGAATAAATTAAAACTGATAAGCAGCAAGCTTAAAAAGGTAAGGTCTCAGAAATGAAGGTTACCGAAATTGATAAATTTCTAACAAGTTTAGTAGATAAAAAATGGCCTGATGAAGGAGTTCTTTTTGGGCAGGCAGAGATAGAGGTAAAAGGCATATTGGTCACCTGGATGCCCACACTAGAGGCTTTGTACTTAGCTATAAGAAGAAAATGTAATTTAATTATTTGCCACGAAGAATTGCTATTTCCGTATTTAAAGGAGAGAGACAAAAAACTTCTAAAGGAGTCACCTAATTGGGTGGCTAATCGGAAGCGCTTGGAAATCATCCAGAAAAATAATCTATCTATTGTCCGAAGCCATTATCGAGCCGATCAGAAGTTCAATGTTGATGAATTAGCCAGAACTATAGATCTGCCTGAGCCCATTGAACGCGACTTCATTGCCCGGGTATATAAGATGGATCGCATTCCGCTTAAGGATTTTGTAAAGCTGCTCAAAGAAAGGTTAAAAATCGATAAGATAAAAGTAATTGGAGATTTAAATTCTCATATAAGGAAGCTCGGTATCGCTATTGGGGGAATGGGCCTTGGTGTCTGTTTAGGATTTATGGAAAGATATTATGTTGGTAAATGTGATACTGTGTTGGCTGGTGAAGCAGACGAATATGCTCAGTTTTATGCAAAGGAGAGTAAATTAAATCTCATTATTACTGGACATGCATTAAGTGAAAATATAGGGTTGAAGGTTATGACCAGATTTCTGAAAAAACAATTTACGGACATACCTGTAGTGTTTTTTGAAAATAAGTTACCAGGAAAGTATATCTAATTTAAGAGGAGTATATCGGTGAAGAAGATAGGTTATCGTCGTATTTGTCTTGATTTTCATTATGCGGATTTTGCTCCTGATGTGCTGAAGGATGTTAATCCCAAGAAAATGGTAAGAATTTGGAAGGGGTCCCATGTAGATGCAGTTATGTTCTTTCTTAAGGACCACTGGGGAAATGTTTATTATGATTCGGATCTACCCTCATCCTTAACCCCTCGACTTAAAAATGTACCTAAAGACCTATTTGGTAATATCTTAGAGGAAGCTAAGAAAGTAGGTCTCTCAATAATCGGATATACCACTGTAGAGTGGGATGAAAACTATGCCCGGCGGTTTCCGGAGTGTGTCCGAACCGATGTCCATGGTCAACCAGTGCGTCAACGAGGTAAATGGCGCTACCTTTGTCTCAATAGTTTCTATGCAGACTTTTTCATTTCCCAATGTAAGGAAATGGTTACTAAGTATAAATTTCCGGCTTTTTTCGTAGATATAGTTCATATGTCACCCGCCTTAGACAGACCGGTTTGTTTTTGTCGATACTGTCAGAAAAAATGGAAGGAAGAGTTTAATGAGAACTTACCCAAAGAATTTGACCATCGAAGCAGGGCTCTTTATTTAAGATTCAGGGACAAAACACTCAATGATTTTTTACGAAGGGTAGTAAAGGAGGTTAAAAAGATACGTCCTGAAATATTATTTACTCACAATGTTCTTACTGACCCTCATCAAATAGAATTTGATGATTATCTAATTCGAGAAGCTGAGCCATGGGGGAAGGATTATTTTTGCAATAGTATTCAGAGTAAGTTATATCGTTCCTTAGCCAGAGGCAAACCATTTGAAATAGTAACAGCAAGATTTAATCAACTCTGGGATTTTACCATAAAGTCGGAAGAACAGCTTACCTGGGAAATGGCTACTATCCTTACCCATAAAGCGGAAATAATGATTATTGATCAACCTGATATTAAGGGTAATCTGTTTCCTGAGGTATATCAAACCATAAAAAAAGTCTATAGAAAGGCCTCCCAAATTTATCATGAGCTAAGTAATAGCCAGGTTTATGCGGAAATAGGGATTATGTGTAATAATATCTTATTGAAAGAGTTTCCCCAGGATGACCCCAGTTTTGTGGCCGCTTGTAAGTTCCTTACTGATTTTCACCTACCTTTTGATGTCATCAATACTGAATATTTGACCCTTGAAGGACTGAAAAAATTTAGTTTAGTGATTATTTCCAATCTGAAAAATATATCAGAAAAAAATATTAAATTAATTCAACAATATATTCAAGAAGGTGGGAAAGTACTATTTACCTATAAAACTGGTTTTACTGATGAACTATTGAGACCTTACCCGATGAATAAGAGGCTTTTGAGTTTATTCAAATCTGTTTCAGAATTAAATAAAAGAGTAGTGTTTGTAAAGACGAAACAGTCTATCAACAATCCTTTTGTTAGAGCTAATAACGGAGCCTTAAAAATAGAGAGAGGAAAAAATCAAGATGTATTGGGAACCACAGTCCTTCCAGCTATGGAGGAAACAGAGGAACGTTGGATTTCACATAATATTCATCCTGGGATAGAGAGTAAATGGCCATCTATAATTAGAGGTCGATTTGGCAAAGGGCAGTTTATTTATTTGTCCTTTGATTTTTTTAAAGAATATAGCGAACAGGATTTAGTATCTTTCCTTAACTGTTTCTGGAATCTAATGAAGAACTTTTATAAACCTCTTATTTTTTGCGAAGCTCCCCGAACAGTTGAAATTAATTATTATTTGGAAGGGAAAAATATAAAAAAAATTACCTTAACCAATGGGGTCACCGGCAAGCTATTGGCCCGGACAAGCGGAGAAGAGTTGTCGGGTAAGGAGACACTCCACTGCAACATAAATGAAGTAGTGCCTATCTATAATATCCGCCTTAGTTTACCCGGTCGCATTAATAAGAAGGTTCGTAACATTTCAAAACACAAATTGAAGGTAATTGCCAAAGGGTATGAAAGCATTGTAGAACTTGAACGTCTTGATATTTTCGACGTAATTACTCTAAGAAAGAATTAATATTTCTCTCAGGGTTTCTGAAAGGTGTTGATTTAACAAGTTCTGAAGGATGTAGCGCAATTTGAAGAATAATGGATTATCTTCTTACTGAAGAACAAATAATGATTCGGGATTTGGCGCGTAAGATTGCCCAAGAAAAGATTGAGCCGGTGAGGGCGCATTATGATGAAACCGAGGAGTTTCCCTGGGAGATTGTTAAAGTCCTGGCCGAAAGCGACATTTACACTCTCTTTATCCCCAAGGAATATGGAGGACTTGGTTATGGAATGCTTGAGCTCTCCATTGCTGTGGAAGAATTAAGCCGGGTTTGCGGAGGTATTGCCCTTTGTCTTGCCGCCTCTGCTCTGGGCACATTTCCCCTCCTTCTCTTTGGAAATGAAACTCAGAAGAAAAAATATCTTCCTTCATTAGCCAAAGGGGAAAAGATCACCGGCTTTGCTCTCACCGAATCGGCTGCGGGTAGTGATGCCGCTGCTATCCAGACAACCGCCACTAAAGATAAAGAGAGTTATATCTTAAATGGCACAAAACAATGGATCACCAATGGTGGAGAGGCGCAGATCTATACGGTGATTGCTCTCACCGAGAGAAAGAAAGGAGCCCGGGGAGCAAGCGCCTTTATTGTGGAGAAGGATACCCCGGGTTTTAGCTTTGGTAAAAAGGAAAAAAAATTGGGTATTCGCGGCTCAACCACCAGAGAGCTTGTTTTTAATAATTGTCATATTCCCAAAGAGAATATTTTAGGAAAGGAGGGAATGGGCTTTATTATCGCAATGAAGACCTTTGATATCAGTCGGCCGGGCGTTGCCGCCCAGGCTTTAGGTATTGCTCAGGGGGCACTTGATGAGGCAGTAAATTATGCGCGAGGCCGGTATCAGTTCGGAAAACCGATCTCCTCCTTTCAGGCAATCGGTCATATCTTAGCCGATATGGCAATTCAGATCGAGGCTGCTCGTTCCCTTATCTACACTACCTGCAGGATGATCGATTCCGGAAAGAAAAATTTTAGCAAGGAGGCCGCCGCCTGCAAGGTCTTTGCTTCCGATACGGCAATGAAGGTGACGGTGGATGCTCTCCAGGTCTTTGGCGGCTATGGCTATATGAAGGATTACCCGATAGAGAAGATGATGAGGGATGCCAAAATCACCCAGATTTATGAAGGGACAAACCAAATTCAGAGAAATATTATCGCTCAGAAACTCATCCGGGAGGCCGCTAAAAAAAACAGCTTAAAGTGACGAAGTCATTCTGTGTGGTCCTTTAATATTGTCATTCCTGTGGAAACAGGAATCTATGGATTCCCGCTAACTGATTGCGGGAATGACATTTTGTGCTAGATTTTGCTGTGAGGATTATATACGAAGACGAGGCTATCCTAGTAATAAATAAACCGGCGGGGATGCTTGTTCATCCCGCAGGCAAAAGGACCTCAGCCACTCTTTTAAATGAACTCTTCAGTTATTGGAAAGGTTTTCAGAGGCTCGAGCGCGCCGGAATTGTCCATCGGCTGGATCGGGATACCTCGGGAATAATCGTTGTCGCCAAAACTAATCTTGCTTATCGCTCTTTGAAAAAGCAGTTTCAGGAAAGGAAGGTTGAAAAGAAATATCTTGCGGTGGTGAAAGGAAAATTTCCTTTCGATAAAGAGGAATTCAAGATTCCTTTAGGTCGAAGAGGAGACCAAATCACCCGGGGGCTGGTATTTAAGGAAGGAAAGGAAGCAATTACTAAATTCAGAGTTTTGCAGACCTTTTCTCAGGCAACAGTTTTAGAGGTTTTTCCTAAGACCGGTCGGACACACCAGATTCGTGCATCCCTTCTTTTCTTAGGTTATCCCATAATCGGGGATAGAAAATATGGCGGCAAAAAAACTGAAATTGATGACTCTATCGGCCGGCAGGCATTACATAGCGCTCTTATAGGATTTTTTCATCCTTTAACTAAAAGATACTTAACCTTTACCGCTCCTTTGCCAGAGGATATGGAGGAGTTGTTGCAGTCATTGCGAGAGCCGATGGAATCGGCTCGTGGCAATCTCTAGAGATTGCTTCGCTATCGCTCGCAATGACACTTCGTGTCAATTGCGGGAATAACTCAGTGGTAGAGTGCAACCTTGCCAAGGTTGAAGTCACGGGTTCAAATCCCGTTTCCCGCTCTTATATTTTTGCAGAGCTTTGTCAAATTTTCACCCCTGCTTGATTCTAGCAGGGGTGAAGGCTGATGAAGACCCAAGTATTCTCGAAAGATCTCTCTTGAAGGATTTTTGAAAAGTAGCCGTCCTATGCAATTAAATCATGCTTTTCTTGCTATTTTTAGACATTTTTCTCCGTCTTTTTGTGTATAGAATTCTGAAGGGATTCCATGATGAATATATTTTCCTATAATAAAATAATAATTACTTTGAAACCCCCTGTCAATTTTTTGTTTTTTGTGATATACTAAAAGAAAAATGAGCATAATTCTTAAAGGAAAACTTTTTTGTCTTTATTGTCAGAAGGAGACTTCTCATACCTTAACCTATGCCGGCCATCCTTTATCCGGCAAGTCTTACTTAAGGAAGATTAAATGTGAGGATTGTAAAACAGTAATTGAGCTGGATAGGATCAAAATTCTGGAGCTATATGGTAAGCAGATGGTAAAAAGAGTGCTTACCAAGCCTCTGCGCTTGACTAAAGAAATAAGGATTGACCTTACTAACTTCATCAGGTCCCTGCCGATCAGAATTATCACCAAACCCTACCGCACCGCTAAAGAAGTCTTGGAAATTATCAAGGACTAAATGAAAGCGGCGGTCTACCATTGTCCTGAGAAGGTAAGATTAGAAGAAGTCTCTCTTCCCAGGATTAAAGAGGGAGAGGTACTGGTAAGAGTGAAAACTGCGCTTACCTGTGGAACCGATAGAAAACTATATCTTCGTGGCCATCCTCTTTTCCCCCCTCCTTTTATCCTCGGGCATGAATTTGCCGGTGATATTGTAAAAGTAGGCAAAAAGGTAAAAAAATTCAAAAAAGGGATGAGGGTAGTAGCGGCAAATTCTGCCCCCTGCCATCATTGCTTCTACTGTAAGTTAGGAAAAGAGGAGCTTTGTGAAAATTTTTTTATCAGACTCAGTGGAGCCTTTGCCGAATATATTGCCATACCAGAGCCGATTGTAAAGGATAATCTCTTTGAGATTCCTAAAAGTGTTTCCTATCAAGAAGCGGCCTTCCTAGAGCCTTTGGCCTGCGTTGTTCATGGGATAGAGGAATCACAAATAAAGCTTGGTGATACGGTGGTAATTAATGGAGCCGGTCCTATTGGACTTTTATTTTTGCAATTGGCAAAGTTACAGGGAGCCCGGGTAATCATTACAGATTTATCAAAAGAGAGGCTCTCCTTAGCCAACAAATTGGGTGCAGATAAAACCATAAGTGTTGCTCGAGTGAAAGATGAGGTCAAAACTATAAGGGAATTGACTGAAGGAAGAGGCGCAGCCATAGCGATAGAGGCGGTAGGGAGCCCGGAAGTGTGGGAAAGAACAATAGCCATGGCAAGAAAGGGAGGAAAGGCAATTCTTTTTGGGGGCTGTCCTTCCCGGACCTCGATTAAGATTGATACGGAACTCTTTCACTATGGCGAACTTACCATCAAAGGGGTTTTCCATCATACGCCAGATTATGTGAAAAAAGCCTTTGGTCTTATCTGCCACAAGAGTACCAACACCGATTCTCTGGTTACCGAACGATATCCCCTGAGTAAAATTAATAAAGTTCTGGAGAAGATAGTCGGACATCAGGGTTTGAAATTCGCTATCATCCCATGATCGCCTTGGTTAAACTTTCCTATAAGAAGAACAATCTTAAATTAATGGAGATGCCAGAGCCTGTTCCTGATTCAAATCAGGTTAAGGTAAAGGTAAAAAGGACTGGAATCTGTGGAACCGATATTTATGGCTATCAAGCGGTTAGGCCACCTGTTATTTTAGGCCATGAGACATCGGGAGTTGTGGTAGCAAAGGGTAAAAATGTTAGGGGAATTCGGATAGGAGAAGCGGTTACTACGGAGACGACCGTCTCTATCTGCGGGAAGTGCAGATTTTGCCAGACTAAAGACTATAATCTCTGTCCTTATAGAAAAGGTTTAGGCTCTGCTGCCAATGGGGCCTTTGCCGAATACTTCTGTATCCGCAAGGAAAGTATTCATAAACTTCCATTCAATGTGGACTTTGCCGCAGGTTCCCTCTCCGAACCTCTTGCTTGTGCTGTCCATGCGGTGATTGAACAGGCAAAGGTTTCCCCCGGGGAAGTTGTTCTAATTCTTGGTCCCGGACCCTTCGGTCTTCTGGTTACCCAGGTAGTCAAGTCTCAGGGAGCAAAAGTCATTATCTGTGGAAAAGAAGGGGATGAAAAGCGATTAAGATTGGCAAAACTTTTAGGGACAGATGTTATTATTAACCTGAAAGAGGGAGGGATCGAGGAAAGAGTTAAGGAATTAACCTCTGGTTATGGCGTAGATGTGGTTTTTGAATGTTCGGGGACGCCATCGGCTCTCAGGCTTGGATTAAAATTGATAAGGAAAAAAGGAAGGTATGTGCAGGCAGGAATCCTGCGACAACCTGTGAAGATGGACCTTGAACAAATCCTTTTTGTTAAAGAAGTTGTACTTCTTGGTTCCCATACCCAGAAATCTTCCTCCTGGAAAAAGGCTCTAAACTTGATGTCTGAAAGCAAGATTAATCTTAAAGCCTTGGTAACCGATGAATTACCCCTTTCTCATTGGAGAGGAGGCTTCCGAAAAGCAAAGGAAAAAGATTCGGTTAAGGTACTCCTTTACCCTCCTAACTAGAGTTCATTGTTGGGAGTGTATCAAATGCAGGTTTGGACTCTCCAGATTGCTACTGAAGATAGTGGATAGTATCGTGGCGCAATTTTGACAACTTCTTCTGTATGGAGTATAATAATACGTTTTGGATAAAAATGCTGCTGTGGCTCAGTGGTAGAGCACGTCCTTGGTAAGGACGGGGTCATGGGTTCAATCCCCATCAGCAGCTTAAATAAAAAGGAGGAATGAATTATGGCAAAAGAGAAGTTTGAAAGGAAAAAGCCACATGTCAATATCGGGACAATTGGCCATGTGGACCATGGTAAGACCACTCTTACCTCTGCAATTACCCTTCTTCTCTCCAAGGAGAAAAAGGCAAGCTTCTTAAAGTTTGAGGAGATCGACAAGGCTCCTGAGGAAAAAGAGCGTGGTCTTACAATCTCCATCTTTCATGCTGAGTATGAGACAGATGCCCGCCATTACGCTCATATTGACTGCCCGGGGCACTCCGATTATATCAAAAATATGGTTACCGGAGCTGCGCAAATGGATGGAGCGATTCTGGTGGTCTCCGCTGCCGATGGAGCAATGCCCCAGACAAGAGAGCATATCCTTTTAGCCCGACAGGTAGGGGTGCCAAGTATTGTTGTCTTCCTCAACAAGACCGATACTGTGACTGACCCCGAGCTCTTGGATTTAGTGGAATTGGAGGTAAGGGATTTGCTTTCCAAGTATGAATTCCCGGGAGAGCGTACCCCGATCATCAAAGGAAGTGCAACTCTTGCCCTCTCCTGTGGCTGTGGGAAAAAGGAATGCCCTAAATGCGGACCTATTCTCCAGCTCTTAGAGGCGGTGGATACCTTCATCCCCACCCCCCAGAGAGAGATCGATAAGCCCTTTCTCCTTTCCATTGAGGATGTCTTCTCCATTACCGGAAGAGGCACCGTTGGTACCGGAAGGGTAGAGAGGGGAAAGGTTAAGGTAGGGGATTCTGTGGAGATCGTTGGGCTCTCTGCCGAACCCAAAAAGACTGTTGTTACCGGAATAGAGATGTTCAGAAAGATATTGGAGACCGGGGAGGCCGGAGACAATATCGGGCTTCTTCTCCGTGGCATCGAAAAGGAGGATTTAGTGCGTGGTCAGGTGATTGCCGCTCCCGGCAGTATCACCCCGCACACTAAGTTTACCGCCTCCGTTTACTGTCTTAGCAAGGACGAGGGGGGCAGACACACCCCAATCTTCTCCGGATATAGACCACAGTTTTACTTCCGCACAACCGATGTCACCGGGAGTGTAAAATTACCTAAAGGGGTAGAGATGGTGATGCCGGGGGATAATGCCAATCTGGAGATTACTCTTGTATCCCCGATCGCGATGGAGAAGGGTCTTCGTTTTGCTATCCGTGAGGGAGGAAAGACTATCGGTGCCGGAGCAATTAGTGAGATAATAGAATA
>DAOVGU010000051.1 GCA_030672255.1 bacterium | reverse complement strand
TGAATAGCTACTTTTACCATCTGCAGGGAATTTTTCTATTTCAACCTGTTTGAGATTAAGTTCTCTCATTCGACTATAGCAATAGGAAGAGGATTTCTCAAAGTTCTTGAAGATAAAATAACGGTCAAAGTGATTGATATCCGTAGCCAGATTCTTGGCTAAAACACCTGAGAATTCCTGATTCACCTTTTCGTAAATTTCACTATACATCATATCACTGAAAGTGAAGTAACTTTACCATTCCCAGACTGACAAGAGTGACGACAAAAGCTCCTAAGATTCCAACTACTAAGGGTTTAGGGCCTAACCTTTTCATATCCCGAAAGTTCGTGCCAAATCCTATCCCGACCATACCCATAAGAATCAGGAACTTTCCGGCTTTAACAAAATAGGCAATCCCTTCTGGAGTAAAGAAGCCTAAAAGTTTGAGAACAGCTATCCCCACATATCCAAAAAGGAACCAGGGGAAGGCCTTCAACATTTCCCTTTTTCCAAGTTTTCTTTCTCCGGTCTTTTGGGCATGATACCAGATAGCCATAAGGAAGGCTAAGAGAATCATAAACATATTTCGGGTCAGTTTAACCATTGTCGCTACCTGACCTGATGTTTCCCCGTATACATAACCGGTTCCGATCGTCTGAGGGGTATTATGGACGGCACTTCCTGCCCATACTCCAAAGGCAACCTCAGGCATATGAAGTAACCTTCCGCAATAGGGCAGACCAATAAGCAGAATGAAAGCGGCAATAACGATGACACTTACCGCATAACTGGTCTCCTCTTCTTTCGCCTTTATTAAAGGAGCGGTGATCGCAATCGCGGTACCTCCACAGATAGTAGTTCCTACAGAAAGCAGGGAACTCAATTTGGGTGGCAAACCCACACTTCTTCCTAAGAGATAGACGAACCAGAAGCCTACCGACATCGTTACCAGGATTACAATCAGACTCAAGGGCTCCGCTCGGGCAATCTCTATGGTAAAGCCAGCACCTAAGAGAACCACTCCCCAGAGAAGAGGGGTCTCAAATTTTTTCAGATACGGTTTCCATCGGGAGGGGATAAGATTTAAGTTCCTGATGAGAGCCCCGATGATAACCCCTACCACTATTGCTTCTAAGGGATGAGTTCCTCTTACCACCACCAGACGTGATATCCAGATAGAGATATATCCGATTACAGCCATTATAATCCAACTTGCTAAGATCATCTCTTTTCCTCCTTCTATTTTCTCTTTTAAGCCGATTAGCGAACCTTAAAGGTTCGCACTACAGTTGTCATTCCCGCCGTTAGTTAGCGGGAATCCATAGATTCCTGTTTTCACAGGAATGACAAGATTGAATGTAGTGCGAGGCTTTTAGCCTCGCTTAACTTACCTACCCCCAGTCTTTATTTTTAAGGTAGGCCTTCTTTAGGGTGTCCCCTCTTAAGCCTTGACGCAAGGCCTCCAAAGCCAGAATATCTGCCGGAGGGATATTACCCAAACTTACATTAACCCCAAAACGAACAATTAAATGCTGCTGCTGATTCTTGATGGGAGCCTCCCAGATTAGTTTATCGGTGTCTTTTACTCCGGAGACTATTCCATCTATCTCATCCTCCTTGACCTTTCCCTCCTTATCGTAGATTCCCACCCCTTTACCAGCCTCTCTTGCTTCCACAATCACCTTGAAAGCGCCGGACTCTAAATCGGCGGCAATCTCCTGATGCATTAAAGAAACGGCTACTTTTTCATTAGGGTCTTTCTTGCCCACTTCAGAGATTACCTTAAAACCGGCATCGAGTGCTTTTCTTATGATCTCTCTTCTTTCCTTCAAGTCTATCTGGATTGTGCCATCGGAGACCTCAATCGTGGTAAATCCCAATTTCTTTGCTCTTTCTAAATACTGAGCATAGGCTTTCTGCCAGATGGCTACCTCTAAGAAGGTGCCTCCCGGCATCACTTCCACCCCAGATTCTCTGATGATTCTATTTTTCTCCTTTAAGAGTTCCTCATCATAAAAGGCAGAGGTGCCAAAACTAAGTTTAATATTGTCAATCCATTCCGAGGATGTCTTTATCAGGTCCTTTGTCTCCTCAATCCCCAAACCCTTATCCAGAATCATCGTAAAGCCGGTCTTTCTTGGCTTTTTACTTCTTCCTTCTACCGGAAATCTAAATACTCCTTCCCATGCTCTCATAATTGTCTCCTCCTTTCAGTCGTCGGTCAGGGTGCTCACATCTCGCACCCGACGCTATCTCGTGCTCCTTACTCGTCGCACAGCGTCCCATCCCAACAATTTTGTGATCCTGCTACTACCTTTACTACTCTGTTAATTTTACCCTTTTTCAGAAAAAGATGGATACTATCCAGACGTCTCCTTCGCGAAAGAGGATTATCCAATCCCCCCACCGGAATCGATTCATAAAGTAAAACTTCGCCTCCAATTTTTTCGCTAGCATTATCAAAGAGATTTTTTATTATCGTTCTCTCATCCTTCACTTCTGAGAGATAGACTTTTTCGCGACCTTCCTCAATATGAGGCAGAATAATAATAACCTGGCAATTGCTAATCTCATCAAAGGAAGTCTCAAACTTCCCCAGATTAACGGCGATCTTCTTTCCCCACTCATCTCTGGTCTCAGGAAATCTCAAATTCAGTTTCTTGAGAAGAGCGGGATAGCTATATTTAAGGTTGCCTATTCTGATATTATCCACCAGCGAGCCTTTATAGAATTTCACCTCCTTTCCAATTTCAAAATGGGTCATCTCGGTAGAGAATAACTTCAGCCCCAACTCCAATCCTTTCATAATCAAACAGGTCTTCCCGCTACCCGCGGGGCCGCAACCGATGAAAAGCCGATTATTCTTTTCATCGTACATACTACAGGCATGAAAACTATAGATGCGATATCTTTCCTCTAAGAGCATCAGGGCATAGCGGAAGAGAAGCCCCTCATTACCAAAGAGACTATATCTTAAGTCACTGGTATTTTTAGTTAATTCAGAGAAGAATCCCGTAGCAACTATTTCCTCTGAACTAATCTTCAGTTTTGGCAGGATTTTCTCATCATCATTAATTTTTAGATAGGCATCTAAGTTATCAGAAAATTCTATTTCCTTAACCTGGTGAAAATCGGTTAGCAATGATTCATATTCAGTCTTTAAGGGTAACTTTGGCAAAAGCTCCTCTTTGTTGGACAAAAGGCCAATTTTTAATCTTAAAATCTGAATAGCCTTCTTAATCATCTCTTTTCTAATTCCCCTACCCGCACCATCCTTTTTTCCTTGATAGACTTTTCGGCGGCTAAGGGAAGAAGGGTGCTTTCCTTTCCTATTTTACCATCAACGAAAGGCTTTTTATTATTTTTGATACAACCGATAAAGGCTATCAGTTCATTATAGCTGGCTCCCCCATGGCCAAGCTTCCGAAGTTTGTCTGGTCGAGGAAGGGAATAGACTGTTTTATCCGCTCGTTTCCTTGACCAGTGAATTATCTGGCTCTCCTTCTCTCTCCAGAAACTCTCCAATCTCCCATTATCTCCGATAGCGCCAACCTCAAGGAAATTGTCCCCATAAGGTGAGAAAAAACAGAGTCCCAGGCAGCTTCTTGCCCCATTTTCATACTCAGTAATTACCCAGGCATTGTCAATAACATCTACCTTTGTTCCCTTGTCTTTTCGGGTAGCATATTTGCCTTTCTCTCTATATTCAGCATTCTGCCCACCAAAGGCGGATACTTTAACTGGCTCAGAGCCAATCATCCAATTAAAGAGGTCAAAGTGGTGGCAATCCTTCTCCACTAAAGAGCCTCCCGACTCTTTCTGTTTTAATATCCAGTCACCTACCTTCTTGAGAAATGGACATCTGAACTCCTTGCACCACATTAGCTGAACTTTTCCAATATCTCCCCTCTTGATTAATTCCCTCATCTTTCGATAGAGCTCAGCATATCTGAGTTCCAGACCTATTTGAAGAATTTTTTTATTCCTTTTTGCCGCTTCAATCATCTCATCGCAATCTTCGATGGTAGTGGCCATCGGTTTTTCGCATAAAACATGCTTTCCAGATTCTAAGGCATCTACGGTTATTTTTCTATGGGTACAGTTAGGGGTGCTGATGATCACCGCATCTATTTCCTTGATATCCAGAAGTTCTTCATATCTTTTAAACTTCTTTACTGAAGAAGGAAGGAGCTTGGATGCTTCTTCTAAACTCCTCTGGTAGTTATCGGCGATGGCTACTACCTCTGCCTCCTCTATCAATTCTGAATCTTTTAGATGGCCCCGACCCATTCCCCCTACACCAATCATCCCAAATTTTATTCTATCATTCATTTTAAGTTACACCCCCACCTACCTCCTCTTTCCCATCCACCGGATGGGAGCCCTTCCTTGAGGGGTGCTGGTGCGACGAATAAGGAGCACCGTATAGCACGCCTGCCGAGATGTGAGGCATGGCCGGAGAGGAATGAGAAGGGGGGGAATTCCTATGTAATTTACTTATGTTTAAGCGCTTCGATAACCGGTAATTTTTCCCCTGACAAATATCTTATTAATCCTCCACCTGCCGTAGAGATATAAGAGACTTTATCTTCTACCTTAAACCTTTTACATGCAGAGATAGTATCTCCTCCTCCAACTACCGAAAATGTTTTGTTTTCTCCTACCGTTTGCCAAATTTCCTTAGTTCCTTTTTCTGAGTTTTTCTCTTCATATACTCCGGCAGGACCATTGATGAATATGGTAGCCGCCTTTTTAATTATCTCCTTATATTTACCAACAGTTTTTGTTCCGATATCGGTAATAAGTTTATCTAAGGGAAGTTCTTCTATACTAAATTCTAAACGACCTCCATTAGTAGTAGCTACATCCTCAGGAAATAGCACCTTATCTTTATATTCCCCAAGAATATCTTTCGCCGTGTTTATAAAAGAGGTGAGGTTTTTCTTTCTGATGAGTTCTTCACTTGGCTCTCCGAGGGTATAACCTTTGGCCTTTAGCATAATTTCACCTACAAGGCCAGCGGTTAAAACCTTATCGGCAATCCCTTTCTCTAAGCTCTTTTTCATCATCTTAAAAGCATCCAGAATCTTCGCTCCCCCTAAGATAAATATACAAGGACGTTTTGGTTGCTTTACAACGGCAGAGAGCGCTTTCAGTTCCTCCTCAAAAAGTCTCCCACAACCAGAGGGCAAAATTAGAGGAAGACCTACCAGGGAAGGTTCAGCTCGATGCACACAGGCAAAGGCATCGCAGATATACAGATCGGCCAAAGGGGCTAATTTCTGCGGCAAAAGGGTTCTGCTCTGCTCTTCGGGAGAAAGTCCTACCTCCTTTTCAAAGATTATTGTCTCCTCGGTCAGATAGCGGATATTTTCCAGGAGAAGGATTTCACCATCCTTTAAACTCTTTATTGCTTCTCTGGCCGCAGGTCCAACGACATCATCGATAAATTCTATCTTTTTGCCTAAGAGTTTTGCTAAGATTTGAGAATGTTCTCTCAGAGATGTGAAATTCTGATAATCAAGAGGGTCAGCCTGGTGAGCCAAGATAACAATTTTGGCCTTCTTTTCAGAAAGTTCCTTAATGGTAGGCAGGCTCCTTCTGATGCGGGTATCATCCTTTATCCTTTTTGTTTCTGTATCTATGGGACAGTTTATATCCACCCGCAAGAGCACTGTCTTCCCACTTACCTCTATGTCATCCAGAGTCTTAATACCAGCAATCATTTCACCTCTATGACCTTTTTGAAATATTTCAAAAAACTAAATTAGCCGAGTAATCCCTTCCTGCGAAAGCAGGAATCACCGCAGGGACGGCAACTACCAGTCGAGCAAGCTCGACCACTACATATTTATTTTGTCTATGTAGTGGCAAAGCTTGCTTTGCCTGATTTGCTATAAATTAGATTCCCGCTAACTAACTGCGGGAATGACAATAAAGCAGAGTCCACTCTGCCACTACATAAGCAAAGCAAGCTTTGCTACTACAACACATTTTGTCATTCCTGTGGAAACAGGAATCTAATGTTTCGGGCTA
>DAOVGU010000042.1 GCA_030672255.1 bacterium | reverse complement strand
ATTCCTTCCTTCTCCCAGAAGACCTTTATCCCTATTTCTCTTTTTTTAGTCACCTTCTTTAGATATTCCTTTAACTCTGAATATCTCTGGGTAAGTAATTTCTTGATTTTTTCCTCATTTTCAGCCACCAACCCAAACCTTGCGGGTAGAATATAGTAATTCTTCATCACCTCTTCTAAAACTTTGTTATGTGCAAGCATATCCTTTCTTCTGGGCACATAAACCTGAACTAGCGCCTCACTCACCACCACCGCAAGACCATCCTGATTTATGGTATAAACCTCATTATTATCTACAATCCCGAGATTCCCAAAACTCTTTTTTTCCTTTTCCTCAATGATACAGTAAATATATCTTCCTATTTCCATTAAACCTCCTTAATAAATCTTTCATTCTCTTTAACTATAATCACTTCCCCCTCTTCATTTCCAGAAGGATAACTCTTATAATAGTCAGAGAGGAGTTTATAGGCAGAAGTGAAGTTTTTAAATTTCTCATCTTTAAGAGAATCGCCTCTATCGGGATGGGTCTGGAGAGCAAGTTGCCGGTATCTTTCCTTAATTTCTGAGAAAGGAACCTCCTCCTTGAAATTCAAAATTTCTCTTGCTTTTCTCAATTTTTCGGGATTGATTATGGTTACTTTTAGATTAAAGAAACTATAGGGAAACATCGGACCAATATACTTGAAATTTATCTTTCCCCCATATTTCTCATTTAACCTTTCTACTCTCTCGTCAAATTCTTCTCTCTTCTCCACTAAAAATGATTCATTAAGTATCATACCGGTATTGGTAATTTTCCCTGAGGAAAAATCAAGAGATACTTCCTTTAAAGAGTTATGAATCTCTCTTTGATAAGTTTTCTTCTCCTTTTCTAAAAGAGAGG
This sequence comes from bacterium, assembly GCA_030672255.1. Lineage (GTDB taxonomy): Bacteria > Ratteibacteria > UBA8468 > UBA8468 > UBA8468 > DAOVGU01. The sequence goes on along the minus strand of DAOVGU010000042.1, from coordinate 7,552 downwards.
CAATTTGCTTGCCAAGAGCTATTTTTTCTTCCAGCTCCCCCTCCTCATTCCTCCCCCTCAAGGGGAGTGAGCCCCCCGGAGGTATGTGGGGGTGAATCTTGCCCCCAATTTCCTTTAAGATTTCCTTCTCATCCCAGAAGGCTTTAATATTGATTTCGTTCTTCCCTTTTATCTCCACGAAAGTTTTCTTAAAAGTTCCGTATCCCTTTTTTAGCATATTTTTAACAGTTCTTTCATCTTTAGCGATAATCCCAAAACTCATCGGAAGAATATCGTAGTTGGTCATAATCTTTTCTACGATGAGTTGATGCTCTTTTAATTCCTCCATCAGCAGGTCTTTATTAAAACGATCAAAGGTTCTGATAGAGCCATCTTTCACTAATGCGGCTAAATCCAGATGGTCAATGGTATAAAGTTTTTCTCCGGGAGGATTAAATTTACCATTCCCTTTCTCAACAATTCCGTAAATATATGCACCTTCCATATTAGACATGTCATTCCTGCGGAGGCAGGAATCTATAGATTCCCGTTTGCACGGGAATGACAGCAGGGAGATTGCCACGGCCTTCGGCCTCGCAATGACCTGCTACTTCTTTTTAATTTGTTCTATTGCTTTCTGGAAATCCGAGTTTTTAATCTTAAATTTGGAATAGTCCTTTTCTTTCTTTTCTATGAAATCCTCTATCCTCTTCATTGATGCAGACTGACAGATAGCCGCAATATCCGCACCTACCAGCCCTTCTGTCTGTCTGGATAAAATTTTTAAATCAATTCCTTTGTCCAAAGGCTTCCCCTCTGTATGAACCTTAAATATTTCTTCTCTGGCCTCTTCATCCGGAACAGGTAATTCTAAGATAAGGTCAAATCTGCCCGGTCTTAAGATTGCTGAATCAAGCAATTCTCTTCTATTTGTCGCTCCCAAAACTAATACCCCTTTTAACTCTTCCAATCCATCCAACTCGGTTAAGAATTGGCTAATTACTCTTTCCGTTACGGCAGAATCCGAGGCTCTACCTCTTTCGGGAACTAAGGACTCAATCTCATCAAAGAAGAGGATACAGGGAGAAGCCTGTTTTGCCTTTTTAAAGACCTCTCTTACCCCTCTTTCCGATTCCCCGATATATTTACTCATCAATTCCGGCCCTTTCACCGAGATAAAATTTACCTCACTTTCATTTGCTAAAGCCTTGACAAGAAGGGTCTTTCCTGTTCCCGGAGGGCCAGAAAGAAGAATCCCTTTGGGAGGATTGGTCTTTGCCTTTTCAAAAACTTCAGGATACTTCAGGGGCCATTCTACCGTTTTGGTTAATGTTTTCTTTATTTCATCCAATCCCCCAATCTCATTCCAGTGAACATTGGGAACTTCCACAAATACCTCTCTGATGGCAGAAGGCTCCACCTGCTTTAGAGCCTCCCGGAAATTATCCATTGTTACCTCTAAGTTCTGCAAGGTTTCATAGGGAATTTCTGAGAGTTCAAAATCAATAGATGGTAAAATCTTCCTTAAGGCATTCATCGCTGCCTCCCGGCAGAGCGCTTCTAAATCTGCCCCTACAAAACCATGGGTAATCTGGGAAACCTTTTCTAAATCCACATCGGAAGATAAAGGCATGCCCCTGGTGTGGATATGAAGAATTTCTAATCTTGCTTTCTGATCGGGAATAGGGATACCAATCTCTCGATCAAACCTTCCCGGTCTTCTTAAAGCCGGGTCAAGGACATTGGGAATATTGGTTGCCCCAATGACAATTAAATTCCCTCGCGATTCCAGACCATCCATTAGAGCGAGCAGTTGCGCAACAACCCTTTTCTCCACCTGCTTTTCTCCACCCATCTCCTCCCTTTTAGGAGCAATTGCATCAATCTCATCGATAAAAAGAATCGCCGGAGTGTGTGCCTTGGCATCCTCAAATACATTTCTTAATCTTGCTTCACTCTCCCCATAGAATTTACCCATAATCTCCGGTCCGCTAATATGGGTAAAGTAAGCATCGGTTTCTTGAGCAACCGCTCTCGCGATTAAGGTCTTACCGCAACCCGGGGGACCATGGAGTAAAACACCCTTAGGTGCTTCAATCCCAAGCCTTCCGAAGACCTCAGGATATTTTAAAGGAAGTTCAATCATTTCCCTTACCCTTTGAATCTCATTTCCTAATCCGCCGATATCCTCATAGGAGATGCTTGTCCTTTCCGTTTTCTCTCCAACCTCTTTCATCTGGATGGAGGTAGTGGGAGAGATTAAAAGGGCTTTATTTTTGGGAAGGCAGGAGATAACCTTAAAATCGCAACTTCTCGTTCCAAAGAGATTTGCCCGAAGTCTATCTCCTTCAACAAAGGGAAGACCTTCCAGGAGAGAGCCAAGGTATTTAGTATCTCCACCAATGCGGCTAATGGTTAAAGGAGAAAGAACGAGCTTTGTGGCAGATTCATAGGAGGTTTTGCTAATGGTGAGTTTTTCGTCCAGGGAAACTTGAGCATTTTCCCGGATAAGACCATCGATCTGAATAATTTTTTTTCCTCTGTCTTCAATATAGGCTGGCATCAATTTTGCTACCGTCTTCCTTTTTCCGTTTAACTGGATAATATCGCCTATTTCCAATCCCAATTTAGAAAAATCCTTGGGGTCAACTCGGGTAATGCCTCTTCCCACATCCTTTGTCTTTGATTCCGCAACCTTTAAGGTTATCTTTTCCACCATTATGCTTTTTTAATCTTGATCTCCAGAACCCCGTTCTTATAGGTCTTTTCCAATGTCTCTGGTTTTACCTTAGAAGGAAGTAAAACTTCTTTAGCATATTTTCTATCGGTATCTTCGGCAGAAAGTTTCAGGATATCGCCGGAAATCTCTGTTTTTATCTTCTCCTCAGTAACCCCGGGAATCTCAGCAATAATGAGGATATGGTCTTTCTCATCAAAGGTATCTACAATTGGCTCTCTTACCTCCTCTACCGTGGGACCTTTTGGGCTTTCCTTAACATTGCCGAATGTCTCAACAACCGGTTTCCCCCCCACCAATGTTTTTAAAGAAAAACCATAGATTCCCTTCATACCTTTTTTAATCTTGGAAAGGTCTATCTCCCCTTCCTTTTTAATCTCCTTTGCCTCTTCCGATAATTTGGAGGCAAGATCAATAAGATTACCGACTCCTTTAAAAATACCTCCAAAGCCAATCTTTCCCAGACCAAAATCTATCTCTTTTTCTTCATCCTTTTTCTTCTTAAACATTTTTTCTCCTCACTTTATCGTTAAACTGACAAAGTTATAGGGCGGGGTTGGGCCGACATATTTAAATCTTATCCTTTTCCCGTGCCTATCATCTAATTCATTCATCTGATTGTCAAACTCCTTCTCCCGAGCTCTATCTATCAAGAAAGCAGTATTAATAAGCATTTCATCTCCGGTTGTTTCATTATTACGAAAATCATAGGAGATTTTCTTCAAAGGAGCAATAATCTCCTCTGCCTCCTTTTTTTTCTTCTCTTTTAAGGCATTAGCTACCAATTCTCCCAATCTTATCTTTTCCCTGTAGGTGTTTGAAGATTTAGCAATTTTATCCCTTAAGATTTTAACTTTTTTATTCTCCTTTACAATTTCGGCAAAGATTGGCTTCATTTCTTCATAAAAACCTTTTACTCCTAATTCAATCTTACCATCTAAGTCCTTCAATAATCCTTTAAGTTCAATATATCTTTTTCTTAAGAGGCTGCGCACCTCCTCGGCACTATCGGCTACTACACAGAACCTCATCGGAAGAACCGTATAATCCTTCATTACTTTCTCAATTACTTTAGTGTGAACAGACATATTCTCTTTACTGATGGTATACTTTTCCAGAGGAGTATTGCTGATTACTGCAGAAAGGCATTGATAACCGATGGTCGTTACTACATCGCCTCTTCCCCCAATCCCGATATTACCAAAGTTCCTTCCCTCATTTGCTCCAATAATACCGTAGATGTATTTTCCCTCTTTCTCCATTCTTCTCTTTAAGATTCTTTTTTCTTTAATTCCTCTTTAAAAGGTCTCATTGGGGGACATTTTATTTCTTAAGAGATGCTTTTCCTTTGGCAGTAATTCTTAATTTCCCTGAGGCAAGGACATCAATATAATCATCTCTTCCCAGGGAATTGCAGAGCACCCGGGCATAGGGAATATCTACCTTCATTTGTCTGGCTATCGCAAAAGCAGTAGTCTCTTCTTTTTCAGCAATTATCTTTAAAGCTTCTAATTCACTTCCGCTTGGCATTTTAATCCTCCTCATTTTTCATTTTTTTATAAGAAACGCAGTTAAAATCATTATTAACCTTCAATTCATACTTACCCAAGAGGTCACTCCATCCTTTTCTTCGCAGGTAAGGAGTTTTTTCCAATGCTTCTACATAGACCCTGTATCCATTCCTTCTCTTTTTGACAAGGAAGTTTACTCCACCAAATTCGTATGTTTCTTCTCTCCTGGTCTCGGGGAATTTCTTATCTTCAAGGAGAAGCAAGCAGAATGCTTCCAGCATCTTTTTTTCGCGGCGAAGCTTTAATCTTCTTTCCTCTTTTCTCCTTTCCCAGATGCGGGCCTCTTCCACTAAAGCAATTTCCCGAGGCTCAGTTCGTTTTCTCCCTAATGCTCTTGCCCATTCTCTTGCCATTAATTTCCGGGCAAAGACCCAGATAGAGGCCGCATTGATAGATTTTGTTGGTCCTTCCTTATCCTTAACTTTCTTTTTTTCCTTCCAGCCCTCTATCCCTTTTTGAAGCCAGTCTACTACACCTCCTTCTTTTTTCTCTTTTGGTTTATATTCTTCCGGTTTTAATTCCTTAAAGGTTAAAGGAGAAATTTTATTTTCCCGCCTTTCAGTATCTTCCTGAAGTTTCCTTTTGGTTTCTTCCTCCTCTTTTTCCTTTCTGTAGAGTTCTGCCTCTCTTTCTAATATAAGAACTCTAGGGTCTTCTATTCCCTTCCTTGATATTCTTGCTTTTTCTTTAGCTATCTCTCTTTTAGCAATCTGCTCTGCTTTACCCATAGTTTAAGGTCATCTTATGCCACTCTTTGGAAGGAACTTTTATTTTTGGTTCAGGAGTTTTCTTTTTAGGTTCTCCCCCTTTTTCCTTTTCTACTACCTTCTCGGCTAATTTTCTTTCCTTTTCAATCTCGGTTAGGTTTTTTTGAATCCTCTCTTTCCTCTTTTTTAAGGTCTCTTCTTCTCTCTCCAATCTATCCTGCTTTTTCTTCAGGATAAAGAGGTCTAAATAGGCGGTATCCCCTGTCCTCGGAGCAGAGTGAAGCTTACTCCCGGTAATCCCTTTGATATCGCCAGCCCCTTTGCCTGCCTCAAGTATACTTTTCATATTTTAACGCTCCCTTATCTGAAACTCTCTCTCCTGGAAAGGAGGATATTCTTCGCTTTGCTGGCTCCAGTTATTTTTAATTCTACTATTGTTCCCGGTTTTAATCCTGCCTCGCGGGCAATATTCTTGGGAATCGGAATTTTCCCTTCCTCATCCACCCGGACAAATCCACGCATTAAGGTCATTTTTCACCCCCTTAACAATACTTATCTATTAGTTTGCCTACCACCTCTTTAACCTTGTCTTCATTGCTCTTACTGCCAACCCTACTTGTCTCTGAGGCGAGAATGTCCTGGCAGATTGCTCGGAAAAGCTTACTTTTCGGGTCTACCGCACCATTCTGAACCTTTAAGGTTTTGGCAATCATAATGCAACTACGAATGGTGGGAGCAAACTCGTATCCCCCTGATTCTCGTAAACCTCTGACAATGTTTACAATCTTTGCCGCATCCTTTTCAAGAAGCTTCGCCTTTGCCTTGGTGATGCCAATCTCCGTATCCCGGTCAAAATAACCCAGGTCCAGGGTAATCATCCTGTCGCGCAGAGCATCCTGAGACCTGTGGACTCCGGCATATTCTTCCGGGTTAGAGGTAAAGATCGCAGTGAAGTCAGGGTCAACCCTCAGATAATCCTCTCCTTCCCTGGCGGCTGGTAAATCCATCATCTTCTCCTGAAGAACAGAAAGAAGGATATTATTCGCCTCCGGTCGTGAACGAGTGAACTCATCATAAATAAGAGTAAACCCATATTTACAGGCGACAGTTAAACGGTTATCTACCCAACGTTTTACCATATCTTCTTCGGTCTTAAGCACAGAGTGGATAAAGTTATCCACTACCTTTTTGATGCGATAACCATATTCACCCCCTACTAAATCAGAGGTGCTAAATTCCTCATCGCCATGAATCATTACTACCGGCCGACCGATAATACTGGCGATATGCATCGCCAAAGTTGTCTTACCTGTGCCTGTAGGTCCACGAAAATGAATCGGAAATCCCGCCTTGATATAGCCCAGAGCACGGTTACTAATCTCCTTGATGAACTGTGTTTCTACAAAGTTGGGTAATGACTTTGGTTCTAAAACTGTAGTTAATTCTTCTTTTCCCATTTTATTATTCGCCCCCTTTAAGTGGTAGACTCTACCCTTTTCACGAGGAAAATCTAACACTATTCTTTAGTCTTAATCTCCGGCATAAGCACGATGCTTAGCGAGATGCCCTTGTTGTAACTCTTTCTCGCGAACTTCTCTTTCCTTATGAAATTGCAGATAAGCCTTATGTTTGACTAAATGGTCACAATGAAGTTTATCCTGTAATTTCCCCCTTTCCTGTTGGTAACCCATTTTTTTCATCCCCTTTTTTATTTTTTAGGAACGACACCTTTCCCTTGACAAATCAGACAAGGTAAATAACCTTGAGGTTCCACCCCGGCTCCATTACAGGTAACACACTTTTCTGTTGGTCCTTTAATAGAAACTACACCCTTTCCTTTGCAGACCAGACAATTCATCCGGGTATTGGGATGGATACCGCTTCCTTTACAAAAAGCGCAGGTAATATAAGGTTCCCCAACATCAACCTTTCCTCTTCCTCTGCAGACATAACAGGCAGAAAGTTTGGACATAATCCCAAAGGGGTCTAAACCTTCCCCGTTACAGAAAGCACATTTAATCGTAGGGTCTCTCTCCATTTTCTATCTCCTATTTTGGGAATAGCCCCTTTATCTATTTCTTCTTCTTTTTCTTTCCTTTCTTTGCCTTTTCTACTACCTCCTCGACCGTGCTTACTTCTTCTCCTGCCTCTATCTTCGGTTTTGCTTTACCTGCTCTCGTTTTCTCCATTAAAGAAATAACGCCCTGCCAGGCAGAAGCAAGTTTCTCATTCTCCTCCCGGAAACCGGCAAGAAGGTTCTCAACCTCAGAGATTCTTTCCTTTATCTCGGCTCTGGTTTTCTTCAATCTATCTGCCTCATTTTTGGCTAAAGTTGAGCGCAATTCTTCAGCCATCTTTTCTTCCTCTTCACGGAAACCTGCTAAAAGATCGGAAACCGCCTCTTCTCTTTCCTTATTCCCTTTCTGGAAACCTTTTAACATCGTGGCGGTTTCCTTAGCCAGAGCGGTTACCCTCTTTGTCCGGTCAGTGTAAGAGGAAGCCATATCCTCACCTAAAGATACGATATCCTCTGCGATACCCATTTTCCTATCACCCCC
>DAOVGU010000071.1 GCA_030672255.1 bacterium | reverse complement strand
AATATTACGGAATAGAAGCAAAGGATTTGGAGAAAGTTTATTTATCCGGTGGCTTTGGGAATTTTATAAATACGAAAAATGGCATGAAGATTGGCCTTCTGCCCGAAATAGAAGAAACAAAGGTGATTAAGATCGGAAATGGGGCTTTAGAAGGAGCAAGGGAGATGCTCGTTTCTAAGGAGAGCCGAAAGAAAGCCGAGGAAATAGCCAAAAGGATCGAACATATAAAACCGAATGAGGTGGAGAAGGATTTTGCTTACTTGGTAGCGGAGAATATGTATTTTGAGTGAAACCCAAATGAAAACATATCTGGATTGCATTCCCTGCTTCTTTAAACAGGCTTTAGTCGCGGCCAGAGAAGCCGGAGCAGATGAAGTCCAGCAGAAGAAGATCTTAGATGAAATTTCTCAGGAGATTCCCAAAATTTCTTTTTCCCTTTCTCCTGCCTATATGAGCCGAATTGTCTATGGAACCATTCGCAAAATCACCGGTGTAACTGACCCCTTTAAGAAAGAAAAAATAAAATCTAATAAATTGGCATTAAAACTTTATCCTCAATTAAAGAAAAGAATCAAAAGTACAAAGGAACCGTTAAAAGAGGCAATAAAATTGGCCATTTTAGGTAACACCATTGATTTTGGCACCGGGCTTGCCTTTGATTTAGAAAAGGAATTAAATTCTAAAGGTCATTTCCCTGTCTTTGATTATGAGGAGTTTAAAAATGCACTGAAAGAAAATGCCGAAATTCTTTATATTGCAGATAATTGTGGAGAGACGGTCTTTGATAGACTCCTGATTGAGGAAATAAGCAAAGAGGTAATATATGCGGTCAGAAGTGCCCCGATTATCAATGATGCAACAATAGAGGATGCAAAATTTTGCGGACTAAATAAAATTGCTAGGGTAATTTCCAGCGGCTCTCCCATTTCTGGAACACCAATAGAACTTTGCAGCCAGGAATTTCTTTCTTTTTTCAATCAATCCCCTTTCATCATCAGCAAAGGGCAGGGAAATTTTGAGACCCTCTCGGAAGCCAATAGACCAGTCTTCTTTTTGTTAAAGGCTAAATGCGCAATAGTTGCTAAGGAATTAAATTGTAAGATAGGGGATATGATTCTAAAATATCACCAGAAGTGAAACTACAGAAAAGTTATATCTTTGGTCCCGTTCCTTCCCGAAGATTGGGTTTTTCCTTGGGGATAGACCCTATTCCTTACAAAACCTGTAGCCTCAGCTGTATCTATTGTCAATTAGGAAGAACTACCAAGAAAACGACAAAAACTAAGGAATATATATCCTCTTCCTTAATCTTAAAGCAGTTAAAGGAGGTTCTTTCATCAAAAAGAAAAATAGATTACCTTACCTTCTCTGGAAGTGGAGAGCCTACCCTGAACTCTAAAATTGGGGAGATGATTTCTGAGATTAAAAGAATGACTGAAATCCCGGTAGCGGTTTTGACCAATGGAACGATGCTTACAGAGAAAAGAACAAGGGAAATGGTTAAAAAAGCAGACCTTGTCATACCTTCCTTAGATGCCGTAAGTCCCTCTGTTTTTAAAAAGATTAACCAGCCCCACCCTTCTTTAGAGATAAAGAAGATTATCTCCGGGCTGAGAGAATTTAGAGAGGAATTTGCGGGAAGAATCTGGCTTGAGATAATGTTGGTTGCTGATATCAACGACAATTTTAAAGAACTAAAAAAACTTAAAGAGGCTATTGATTTTATCTGTCCGGATAGGGTTCAACTTAACACACCAGTTCGCCCTCCTGCAGAGGAACGGGCAAAACCTGTTTCTCTGAATAAACTAAAAGAAATTAAAAAGTTCTTCGGCAAGAACTGCGAGATAGTCATCCCTTTTAAGAGAAAAAAACAAACCGCTTACCAAAGGGATTTAGAAAAGGAAGTTTTGGCTCTTTTGTCCCGCCGGCCAGTAACTGCCTTTGAAATCTCCAATGTTTTAGGACTTCATATCAATGAAGTGGTAAAGTATCTTGAAACTTTAGAAAAGGAGAAAAGAATAAATTCCAAAATTTATCAGGGCAAAAGGTATTACAATGCTAAAGCAGATACTAAATGAACTAAAAAAACATGCTCCATATACCAGTTTTGGAGCAATCACCGGAATCATCATTATGCTGCTTTTTTATAATCTTCCTTCTAAAATTTCCTACAATATCTTCTATGTTTTACATCCGATACACATACTCCTGAGTGCCCTTGTAACCGCCTCTATGTACGAGATCCACATTAAGAATAGATATAAACTCTGGGTGTTGATTTTAGTCGGTTACTTGGGTTCAGTCGGTATCGCCACATTAAGCGACTCAATAATCCCTTATCTGGAGGAGCTACTCCTGAATTTTCCTGAAAGAGAAATTCACTTAGGTTTTATTGAGAAATGGTGGCTGGTTAACCCTCTGGCATTAGTCGGTATCGCTATCGCTCGTTTTAGACCTGCAACCAGATTTCCTCACGCCGGACATGTCCTCCTCAGTACCTGGGCATCATTATTTCACATCATCATGGCATCAGGAGGAACAATAAATTGGGTTTTGTTGATTATCACCTTTTTGTTTTTGTTTTTAGCCGTCTGGATTCCTTGTTGTACCAGCGATATTGTCCTCCCTCTCCTATTTACTGAAAAAGCAAATAAATTATGCGAATTGCGCCACTAATCTATATGCTTACTTCAGTAGCAATATGCGGAGAGGTCAATTTCCTATGAATCACTCACAGCAACTTTTGATTACCGGGGGAGCAGGATTTATCGGCTCCAATTTAGCCATTGCCCTTCAAAAAAGAGGATATCACAATTTGACGATTGTTGATAATTTTTCTTCTGGAGCCCCTGATTTAATCAGGGGCTTAAAGAATATCAATTTGATAAGAGAAGATATTACCAATAGCGGATTCTTTGATAAGTTGAAAAAGGAGAGATTTGAAGTTATCTTTCATCAAGCGGCCAACACCGATACCACATATTCAAATGATAAGGCAATGATTTTCAACAATGTGGAGAGTTTTAGAAATGTATTAAACTTTGCAATAGTTTCTGGAGCAAAACTTATTTATGCCTCCTCAGCAGCTGTCTATGGCAATGGACCGATACCAATGAAAGAGCACCAAAAACTTCTTCCTTTAAATTCCTATGCCTCCTCCAAATGTATGATAGATAAGTTAGCAAAAGATGCAATTAGAGAAAGAAATATCTCAATCATAGGATTGCGCTATTTTAATGTCTATGGTCCAAAGGAAGCGCATAAGGGAAAATCCTCCAGTATGATCTGGCAATTATCCAGGACAATAAAAGAAAAAAAGTCTCCCCGAATCTTCAAATATGGACTGCAGGCACGCGACTTTATCTATGTTAAGGACGTGGCTGAAGCAAATATAAGGGCAATGGAAAGCAAAGAGAGGGGTATTTTTAATATCGGCACCGGTACCACGGTGACCTTCAACCGCATTATTGAGATTCTGAATGAAATCTTTGGCACTTCCTTTCAACCAGACTATTTTGATAATCCCTACAACTTCTATCAGAACCATACCCAGGCAGATACAAACTTAGCATCCAAAATTTTGAAGTGGAAAAGTAGATTCTCCATTGAGGAAGGAATTAAAGACTATTTTAATTCCATCAAAAAGGAGACTTTGTAGTAAAGCACTAATGTGAGGAGACTTTCGTAGATGGCATTAGACCCCGTATGAATGCCCACTCAGAGGAGGCGTCCATAGCGAGCATCTCTGCGAGCGTGCCATCGAGAAAGTGCTCCGAGCATACTATGAAAGAGATAGTCCGTTTTGGGGTATCATTGGAAAAGGAACTTTTGCGTAGGTTTGATGCTCTTATCGGAGAGAAAAAGTATCCTAATCGCTCTGAGGCAATCAGGGATTTAATTAGAGAACATTTAGTTAAAAGAGAATGGGTAAAGGGCGAAAAGGTAGCTGGCGTCATCACCCTTGTTTATGATCATCACAAAAGGGAACTGGTAAACACCTTAACCGATATCCAGCATCACTACCACTCTCTCATCATTTCCACCCAGCATATTCATTTAGATGAGGATAACTGTCTTGAGGTTGTGGTGGTACGAGGGAAACCAAAGGAGGCAGAAAGTCTTGCCGACAGGCTCAAAGCCACCAAAGGCGTTAAACACAGTTCCTTAATAATGACCACCATCGGAAAACATGTTTGACATTTAAGATTTTTTTGTTAAAATTTTTTTACCCTTTGGTAGCACGAAATTTAAAAATATGCTACAATAAATGGGAAGGGAGGTGATGATTAAAACATTGAAAATCAAAAATGCAGAAGGCAGCCTCACTCAAAAGCAAGGACTGCCTTCCGCTGGTACTCAGGCAGAAAATTCCACCTAAGTCCGGTAATATTATACCCTATCTGGACTTAGGTGGCAACAGAAAGGAGGAAAGAATGTTGTCACTTAAGAGATTAAGGGTTTTGGTAGTAGGGATTTTTCTAACTGTCCTTGTCCAAACTGCCCTGGCTGAAGAAAAGGAAAAAATCTTTAAGTTAGGAGACGTAGTAGTTACTGCCACTCGTTATGAGAAGGCGGTTGAGGATGCACCGGGAAGTGTTGTTGTAATCAGTAAGGAGGAAATAGAAAGATTTCACTTTGTAGGTGTGGATGAGGCAATTAAATTTTCTCCGGGTGTGCACAGCCGCAGGTCAAAGGGGCGCTGGTCTATAGGTGGAGGATTTTCTCTGAGGGGCTTTGATGACTATAAGCGTTGCCTTGTTTTGGTAGATGGACAGGAAAGACAGGACTACGATACCATTCCCCTTGAGATAATCGAAAGGATCGAAGTTGTAAAGGGTCCTTTCTCCGCCTTATATGGCGACAAAGCTCTTGGGGGAGTGGTAAATATCATCACCAAAACTCCAGAGGAAAGAATACTTCAATTGGATGCCGGGGTAGAATCGTATAATACAGGGGTCTACAAACTCCTTTATGGTGATAAGACTGGTAAGTTAGATTTCCTGTTTTCGGCTCAAAAAAGCAAGTCGGATGGATATGTAAGTAACCTTTATACGGTCAAAGAGTATACCGGTAAGACCGCTGCTACGGCAACGGTCACTGGCTGGAAAGAGACCAAGGATAAGTATGGGGATACATGTTATCTAGTAGGTGATAAGGGCAACAACTGGATAGAAAATGACCATTACAACCTAAAACTTGGTTATGAGCTCTTTCCCGAGGCAAAGCTCGGGTTGCAGTTTTATTATAAGGATTACAACTATGGATACAAGAATGGAGAAAGTTACCTTCTAAATACCGCTACCGGCGATGTAGTTCAGCCTTCTGTTGGCGAGAGTACCGTCGTGGAAATTAGTCCCGGCGGCACAAAACTCAAGGTATATGGTACAGGATTTGAATCCAGTTATGGAGGCGGACCAGGCTATGGCTCTACCCTCTCCTATGACCAAGAACTTACTGAGAAAGTAACTCTCGGTGCCAAGCTCGGCTGGGATACCTATGACCACTGGTATGCCGATGCCTACAACAATTACTCCACAACTGTATACAATAGATTCTGGACAGGTTTGCAGTCAACGATTGACCTTACCGATAAGCATATCCTTACAACCGGTCTAGACTGGCGAGATGAGGATGTAGATTGCGAGAAGTGGGAACTATCTGACTGGAAAGACACTAAAAGCAAAACAAGCACAAAGCTAACAATGTCCGGTAAGGTTAATAGCTGGGGAATCTATCTTCAGGATGAGTGGAAGATTTTAGAAAACTTAAGCCTTTTTTCCGGGGGCAGGTATGATAATTGGGGAACCTCTGACGGAAAAAACTCCTACTGGAATTCGGCAACGGACAGCTACATCAGTGAATTCTTTTCCAGTAATAGCGAGGAAAGTCTTAATCCCAAATTGGCAGCAGTTTATAAACCGAAAGAAAAAACTACTCTTCGTTCCTCAATTGGTACGGCATTTCGTGGTCCGGAGGCAACCAATCTCTATAAGGACTGGTATTACTATGGTAAACTTTATCGGGGTAATCCAAAACTTAAACCAGAAAAGAATCAAGCCTGGGAGATAGGGATTGACCAGGGATTATGGAAGGGCGCAAAGGGAGGAATAACCTACTTTGATAACAGAATGGATGACTATATCTGCCGAAGGACACTTACAGATAGCGAGGTCGATGAATACAATAGCATCTATGGAACAAGTTATGACTATGAAAAGATTACCCAATATGACAATGTGGCTGAGGCAAAAAGTGCGGGAGTTGAAATAGGTCTTGAGCAGGAACTACCAGCAGGCTTTTCTATCTTTACAAACTGGACCCATAATGAAACGGAGGTCCTAAAGAATCCTGCCAATCCAGACTCAGTGGGTAAGCATCTGACATATGTCCCGGAGAATATCTTTAATACCGGGCTTAACTACACAAAAGAATTTGCTAAGGAAAGAAAACTTTTGGTTAGTTTGGCCGGCCGGTATGAAGACAAGGTATACACTACAGATGATAACTCAGATACTGAGGATGGGGCCTATGGAGGCTATGAAGATTACTTTGTGGCAGATTTTAAACTTTCTTATGCCTTCGGAAAAAATTATGAGTTAATATTTACGGTGGGTAACCTCTTTGACGAAGAGTACTATAAGTACTACAAGGCACCGGGGCGAACCTTCGGATTGATGACAAGAATTAAGTTCTGAGAAAAAACATATTATGAATAAGTGGCTGGGTATCATTTTACTCATTATCCTGGCCACTTTTTCTTCCTATGCTTTAGGTTTACGGCGAGAAATAAAGGATGAAAAAACTCCTCAAAAAATAGAAAGAATCATTTCTTTATATAGTGCCGCTACCCAGATACTCTATGATTTGGGGATGGCAGAGAAGATTGTAGGAGTGAATCGCAGTAGTAGCAACCCTCCTGGTGCAGAAAAGAAGGTACAGTTAGGACGTGGTTTTGGCCATATCAATATTGAGATGGTTATGGCTTTGGAGCCGGACATAGTATTTGCCTGGAGACCGGATGGCAAAGTTCTTAAAGAAAAGGGAATTCCAGTATTTGTGCGCGATAGTGATACCTGCAATATAAAGAGGGTAATCGGTTTAATAAGGGATATTGGAAAGGTTGTGGGAAAAGAAGTTCGAGCCGAAGAGATTGCTCATTACATCCAAGAAAGGTTAGAGAAAATAAAGAAAAAAACTGCATATATTCAGTCTAAACCGCTGGTCTATTTTGAATCAGGCTCTCTGGGACACACAAGAGGTCCTGGTTCTCTCACCTATGATTTAATTACTCTTGCCGGAGGAGAAAATTTGGCCAAGGATGAGAAGGTTCCCTTCCCTCTTCTGAGTAATGAATATATCATTACTCAGAATCCAGACATTATCATTGTGGAAGAATATGGCGCCTCCACTGAAAGGAGAATTGAAAAGATAAAGGGAAGAGACGGTTGGCAGGAGATTAAAGCAATCAAGAATAACAGAATATTCAGAAGCCCTGTCTATTATACCGATTACGCTCCGAGATGCATTGAGGGATTGGAGCAGTTTGCCAGGTGGTTTCACCCAGAGTTATTTGAAGAATGAAGGCCAAAGAATTTATTGTTAAAAGGCGATTTAAATGGAGCCTAATTCTTATAGCTCTGATCGTCGGTTTATTAGTGAGTATGATCTTTGCCTTAACTATCGGTTCAACTCCCATTCATCCTTTTGTGATAGCCAAGATACTTTTATCTAAAATAGTAAATCTCACCAAGGATTGGCCAGGATATTTTGAATCAATAGTAATTGGGGTCAGGCTTCCCAGAATTTTGTTGGGAGCCCTTGTGGGGGCAGCCTTAGGAATTGCCGGCTGTAGTATGCAGGGAATGTTCAGGAATCCTATGGCCTCCCCTTATGTTACCGGTATTGCCTCGGGGAGTGCATTTGGCGCCTCTTTGGTGATAGTTTTAGGACTTGGGTGGAGATGGATTGCACCTTCGGCATTTCTATTTTCTGTCTCTACTGCATTTTTAGTCTATTTTATCGCGAAGACAAGAGGGAAAATTCCCGTGGGAACATTACTCTTAACCGGAATTGCTATCTCACTTTTCTTCTCTGCTTTAGTCTCCTTTACTCAGTATGTTGCCGGGGAAAGGCAGCTACGCCAGATTGTTTTCTGGCTTATGGGCGGATTGTGGGCGAGCAATTGGAATAAGGTGCTCAGTTCCTTCCCCTTAATTCTTTTAGGAAGTATCGGAATATCATTTTTTAGTCGGGATTTAAATCTTCTCCTTACTGGTGAGGAATCGGCACTGGATTTAGGTGTTGGGGTGGAGAATGTGAGAAAAATGATTCTTGTCTTGGCCTCTTTAATTACGGCAAGTGCTGTAGCCGCCTGTGGCATAATTGGGTTTGTGGGCTTAATCATTCCCCACATCATGAGGATATTGGTTGGACCTGACCATCGGATACTTCTACCCTCTTCTTTCTTAGGAGGAGCGATATTCTTAATCTGGACAGATACGCTTTCCCGCAGAATCATTGCCCCTACAGAACTGCCGGTAGGAATTATCACTGCAATTTTGGGAGTGCCGTTTTTCCTCTTTCTTCTCCGTAAGAGAAAGAGGCAGATAGGATTTTAGATGAGACTGAAGGTTGATAAAATAAGTTTTTCCTACGATAGTGTAGAGGCATTAGAGAACATCTCTTTTGAATTAGAGCAAGAGGAAATTTTAGGAATAGTCGGACCTAATGGGTCGGGTAAAACCACTCTTCTCAGGTGTATCAACCGGGTGCTAAAGCCAAAGACCGGGGTCGTATTCCTTGATAAAGTGAACCTATCTTTAATAAGACAAAAGGAGATCGCCAAGGAAATAGGGGTTGTCCCGCAAAATTCTATCAATAGATTTCCCTTTACCGTCTTTGACACGGTGCTGATGGGTAGATTTCCTCATCTCGGTCGATTTGATAAAGAGAAGAAAGAAGATTTTGATCTAGTTGATAGATCTCTAAGAATAAGCGGAATTACGCATCTGGCTTCAAGGTTGATTACGGAGATAAGTGGCGGAGAGCACCAAAAGGTAATTATTGCCAGAGCTTTAGCTCAAGAACCCAAGGTGCTTCTACTTGATGAGCCAACATTACATTTAGACATAAACCATCAGATGGAACTCTTAGAATTGTTAAGGGTTTTAGCTAAGAAGGAAAGTTTAATTATCGTGATGGTATCCCATGACCTCAATTTAGCCGCTCGCTATGCAGATAGAATCCTTATCTTAAAAGAAGGTGAAATCTACCGGGCAGGATTACCAGAAAAGATACTCACTCCTTCCAATGTAAAAGAGGTTTACGGGATAGAGGTAGAGATATTTCGGAGCTCTGCCACCAATTCACTTAACATAATTCCAATTTCAACAATTAAAAAGTAACTAATGCTTTGTAACATAAATTTCGATGCAGTTTTCCAAGTCTGTCATTCCCGTGTAAACGGGAATCCAATAACAATAATTCCTGGATGCCTGCTTTCGCAGGCATGACAAAACGTATTAAAATTAATGTTACAAAGCGCTAATATGTTGGCGATAATAGTTCAATCATTAATAGATACCTGGAGTATTGTGCCAAGAGTATTAATCATTATGTTTGTCTCTTTATTTATCACCGGTCTTTTTATAGAATTAGATTTATTTAAGAGAATAGAATTTATCGGAAGGCCATTGGCAAAATTGTCTCATCTGCCCAATAAATCTGCTATTACCTTTGTTACTTC
The DNA here is from genome assembly GCA_030672255.1 of bacterium. Lineage (GTDB taxonomy): Bacteria > Ratteibacteria > UBA8468 > UBA8468 > UBA8468 > DAOVGU01. The sequence goes on along the minus strand of DAOVGU010000071.1, from coordinate 8,113 downwards.
TTTTGGCTCGGTTTTCGCTGGCAATACAATGCTGGCTCAACTCTATCGAGAGAAGATAATGGACAAAAGAGAAACTTTTTTAAGTGCCTTGCTTAATGGTGTTCCAGTTTATATTAAGGAGAGCTTTACCTACCAAATTCCAATAATAATCCCGGCTTTAGGGATTAAGGTTGGCTCAATCTATTTTTTAAGCTTCCTCCTTTCTGGAATAGCAAGATTAATCTTTGTCATCTCCTGGGGGAAAATTAAATTAGCGCAGGCTAAAGCCTGCGACTACCAGGTAGCCGCAAGCTTCAGTAAACAGGTAGCCGCAAGCTTTAGCTTGCGTAAAAGGGATAAAAGAAATAAAAGACCTAAGTTTAGCAGAGTGACGGTTATTGCCTTACGCACACAGAAAAAGACCTTTTTGAGGGTTTGCTTGGTCTTTGTCCCAATGACCTTTCTGATGCTTCTTCTAATAAATATGGGCTTGACAGAAAAAGTTCAAGGCTATGTTCAACCGCTAACCAGGCTTTTCAGTCTCCCTTCGGTTACGGCGGTTCCGGTTACTACCTACATCTTCAGTCCCCTGGTTGGAGCAACCTCTGTTGGGACATTGATTCGAGATGGAGGAATAACTGAATCTCAGGCAGTGGTAGCTTCGCTTTTAGGGGGGCTTTTGATGTTGCCAGTCTTCACTTTAAGATATTCCCTCGCCAAATATACGGCCATCTTTGGGTTTTCCTTGGGTGCACAAATTCTCCTTGTCTCTCTGGGGATAGGAATGCTTGTTCGAGGAACAGTTTTATTAATTTTTCTGAGGATGATTTAAATTTCGGAAGGTTTTCAGATGAAGATAGGTTCTATTATGTGGGGAAGCAGCCAGACTATAAGCCTGGTTGAGGCCGCAAAGTCTATAGATTTTGTAGAGTTAGAGCTCTGGTCAATGAATGATTTAGAAGATGAAGATAGAAAAGCTCAGTGCCTTAAAATTCTGAAGAATCAAGATATACTTTTCCTTTATCCCAGCAATAATCAGGTCTGGGAGGAGATTGAGCCTCAAATAAAAAAGATTGGTCAGTCCGTTCCTATAATTTGTCTTAGTTCGGATTTGACACTGCTTTCCATTTCTACTGTAGCAAAAAAGATTGTGATCGCCTGCCAGCAATATTTGACCTTTGGCGGGATAGAAAATCTTTGTAATATGCTCAACTTTATTGGCAAGGAGCTATTTGGATTAAAGATCAAAGTGGAACCTCCAAAGGAGATAGCCTGGGAGGGTATTTATCACCCGGATGCTCCTGGTATCTTTAAAAATATCAAAGATTATCTGAACTGGTATCCTCATCGTAAAGGACCGACTGTGGGAATCCTTTTCTATCGCAGTTATTGGGTGAATAAAAACTTAGAGGTTGAAGATGCCCTAATTCACGAACTGGAAAAAGAGAACTTAAATGTGTTAGCAGCTTTTTCCCATAGTGCGGGAAAGACCGATTTTAATTCCAAAACGAGTTATGCAGTTGTCAAAGAATTTTTCTTCGATAAAAGAGGAAAATCTCAAATAGGTGCTCTGATAAATTTGCAGTCATTTCTTCTTGGTTCAGAATCTAAAGAGAAGGATAGCCAAATAGACAGAGTTAACCAGGGAATAGAGTTATTAACTAAACTTGACGTCCCGGTCTTTCATCCGCTAATTTCTTACTATAAGAGCGAAGAGGAATGGGAAAAGGATCATCACGGGATAGGAGGCTCGGTTGGCTGGTCAGTAGCTATGCCAGAGTTTGAGGGGGTAATTGAGCCAATTATCATTGGAGCGGTGAAGAGAGAATTGGAACCAACAACAGGTACTACACTGATAAGATATACGCCGATAAAAGAGAGAATAGAAAAAGCGGTAAAAAGAATAAAGAACTGGATTGCACTTAAAAAGAAAAAACCTTCTGAAAGAAAGATTGCCTTTATCCTTAACAATCCGGCATGCGTGGGTGTGGAACTATCCATAGGAAGTGGCTCCAAACTTGATGTATTGGAGAGTGTGGTCAGAATAATGAGACAGATGAAGAAAAGTGGATACCGAATTGAAAATCTTCCAGAGAATGGCAAGGAACTCATTAGCAATATTATGGAGAAGAAAGCAATCTCCGAATTCCGCTGGACAACGGTGGATGAGATTGTAAAAAAGGGTGGTGCCCTTGCCCTTCTTGATAAGGAAGAATACATCAAGTGGTTTGATGCCTTTCCCCAAAATGTGAGAGAGCGAATATCTGAGAGCTGGGGGAAACCGCCAGGAGAAGAAAAGGACGGTGTTCCTGCGGCAATGGTTTATAATGGAAAGATTGTTATTACCGGTGTTCAATATGGGAATGCGGTGATATGCTGCCAGCCAAAGCGTGGCTGTGCCGGTAGCCGCTGTGACGGCCGTGTTTGCAAAATTTTACATGACCCGGAAATTCCCCCACCACATCAGTACTTGGCTACCTACCACTACTTAGAGAAAAAATTCAGTGCCGATATGCTCATCAATGTTGGCACACATGGAAGTCAGGAGTTTTTGCCAGGTAAGTCGGTTGGTCTTTCGGCAAGTTGTTATCCCGATTTAGCCATTGATAATCTGCCCTACCTTTACATCTACAATAGCGACAATCCTCCTGAGGGAACAATCGCTAAACGCCGGGGTCCAGCTACACTGGTAGACCATATGCAGACGGTGATGGCTGAGTCTGGACTCTATGGACATTTAGAGAAACTCGAAGAGTATTTAGGGGAATATGCCCAGGCTAAAGATTTTGATCCCGCCAGAAAAAATGTTTTAAAAGAGCAGATTTTAGATACAATTAGGGATGCCAAATTGGAGAAAGAAGTAGGGTTAGGGAATAAACTACCCTTTGAGGAAATAGTCAGGCGTAGCCATGAAGTCATCACTAAAATTCGCGATACCCAAATCCCGGATGGGATGCATATCTTTGGGGAATATCCTAAAAATAAAAGAAAGGTAGAGTTCATCCACTCAATCTTAAGATATGATTTTGGCGATGGAATCTCCTGTAGGAGAATTCTATTCAATCTTATCGATGAAGACCTTAACTTTGCGATGAAGAATCCATCCTCTGTTTCTGCTAAGCACAAAAGGACATATGGAGAATTAATAAAGGATGTGGACATCTTTTCCAAGAAACTGATTGAGCAATTTCTAAAGAATGATAAATCTCCAGAAGTATTGGCTAAACAAACTCTAAAGGAATATCTTAAGAATAGCAAAAGTATAGTATTGCTTTCCGCCCTTAAGGAGAAGGTGATGGAGATAGCAAGGAGAATAGACTCCTCAAAAGAAATTGAATCACTTTTTCATGGTTTCAAAGGAGGCTATATTCAGCCTGGCCCCTCCGGTCTTATTACCCGTGGTAGACCGGATGTCCTCCCTACCGGCAGAAATTTCTATTCCCTCGACCCGGAGAAAATCCCAACAAGAGCGGCCTGGAAGGTAGGAGTGAGAATGGCTGATGCCTTAATTGAAAAACATAAGGAAAAAACCGCTAAGTTCCCGGAAAATTTAGCGATGGTCTGGTTCTCTTCGGATATAATGCATGCCGATGGTGAGGAGATGAGCCAGTTGCTTTATCTTATCGGGACAAGACCTGCCTGGCAAGATAACGGTAAAGTAAAGGGTTTCGAAATCATACCCCTAAAAGAGTTGAAAAGACCGAGGATTGATATTACAATAAGAGTCTCGGGCATCACCAGAGACTGTTTTCCCAGATGTATTGAGCTATTGGACGAAGCAATTCAGGCGGTGGCTGTTCTTCCTGAATCGATTGAAGATAACTTCATCAGAAAGCATGTACTTGAACAGATGAATGTAAGCGGAAAAAATCAGATATCCAAAGAGGACTGGCGGGATGCGACCTTACGGCTTTTTACTTCCAGACCGGGAACATATGGCTCCGGCGTGAATTTGGCAATATATGCCTCGGCCTGGAAAGAAGAGAAAGATTTATCAGAAACATTCATTTACTGGAATGGGTATGCCTATGGCAAAGGAGTTTATGGGAAAGAGTCACATCAAAGACTTATTAATCAACTCTCTTCGGTTGACCTTACCTTTAATAAAACCTGTACTGATGAGAGTGACCTTTTTAGTTGTTGCTGTTACTTTTCTGTCCAGGGAGGAATGGCAATCGCTGCCAAACATATCTCTGGTAAAAAGATAGAAAATTATTACGGAGATACCAGAAATCCTTCCCATTTAAAAGTGGTTGAACTCGCTGATGAAATTCGCAGAGTTGTAAGGACAAAGGTACTTAATCCGAAATGGATTGAGGGGATGAAGCGCCATGGGTATAAAGGGGCCGGCGATATCTCCAAGAGAATTGGCAGGGTCTATGGCTGGCAGGCAACGACCGGGGAGGTAGATGATTGGATATTTGATGAAATTGCCAAGACCTTTGTTCTTGATGAAGAAATGAGAAAATTCTTTGAAGAAAATAATCCCTGGGCTTTGGAAGAAATTGGTCGCAGACTATTAGAAGCACATCAAAGAGAGCTCTGGGATGCTGACCCTAAAGTTCTTCAGGCGCTAAAGGATATTTATCTTGAAATTGAAAGCTGGCTGGAAGAAAGAATGGGAGATATCAAAGGAGATTTTCAGGGTGGTTCTATAGATATATTAACCTCATCCGATGTAGAAGGCTGGAATAGTAATGTCCAACAAATTCAGAAGTTAATCGAGAGAGAAAAATGAGTTCTCGTCGAGTAATCTTCCCGTTTACGGCTATTGTAGGGCAGGAGCAGATGAAAAAAGCCCTTATTTTAAATGCCATTAACCCTAATCTTGGCGGAGTCTTAATTCGCGGTCAGAAAGGGACGGCTAAATCCACAGCAGCCAGAGCCTTAGCAAATCTTCTGCCCGAGATCGAAGTGGTAAAGGATTGTCCCTTCAATTGTAATCCCCGGCAAAAAAATGAGATGTGTGCTGAATGTATTAAATGTCAGGAGACAGGCGAAAAACTGCCAGTGGTTAAGAGAAAGACGAGAGTGGTAGATTTACCCTTAGGAGCGACAGAGGATAGAGTTGCTGGCACATTAAATATCGAACATGCCATAAAAAAAGGTAAGAAGATCTTTGAACCGGGGATCTTGGCCTCTGCTAATCGAGGTATCTTATATGTTGATGAAGTAAATCTTCTTGATGACCATTTGGTAGACGTTCTTTTGGACTCTGCGGCGATGGGGGTAAATTATGTAGAGAGAGAGGGTATATCTTATTCTCATCCAGCAAGTTTTATTCTCATTGGCACAATGAATCCGGAAGAAGGGGAACTCAGGCCACAGTTATTAGACAGATTTGGCTTATGCATAGAAGTAAAAGGTATTGATGAGCCTCAAGCACGAGTTGAGGTAATTTTCCGATGTATTCAATATGAGAAGGATCCCCATGGTTTTGAAAAAAAGTGGGAAAGAGAAGAAAAGAAACTCTGCCAGTTGATAATTCGGGCTAAAGAACTATTCTCCAAGGTTACCTACGGCAAGGAAATTCTCAAGCTCATTGCTGACATTGCCATAGAAATGGCGGTTGATGGCCACAGGGCAGATATTTTTATGTTAAAAGTAGCACAGACCATTAGTGCTTATCATCAAAGGACTCAAGTAACTGAGGATGATGTAAAAGAGGCGGCTGAGCTTGTCCTTTCTCACAGAATGAGACGCAAGCCCTTCCAGGAACCGAAGGTAGATAAAGAGAAGTTGGAGGAGTCTATTCAGAAATATAAGAAAGAGAAACGAGAGAACAGTGACCAGAAATCAGAAGAAAAAAACCAGAAGACAAACAATAAAGAACAGCATCAAGAACAGAGTTCCCAGCCTAATAGTGAATCAGAAATGACATTTGAAACTGGGGAATCCTATCCAATAAAAAAGACATCTCTTCCTAAAGATTCACAAGTAAAGAAAGGAGATGGCAAAAGAAGTAAAGTCAAAAGCGATACCAAATCCGGCCGTTATGTGGGAAGTATGTTGCCTAAAGGTAAAACTAATGATATTGCTTTCGATGCAACACTACGAGCCTCTGCTCCATATCAGATACACCGGAAAAACAATAGCAAAGTAGCTATGGTTGTGGAACCACAGGATATCCGGCAGAAGGTAAGAGAAAAAAAGATAGGTAACACCATAATCTTTGTGGTTGATTCATCTGGCTCGATGGGAGCAAATAGAAGAATGGTTGAAACAAAGGGAGCAATCCTTTCTTTACTTATAGATGCTTATCAAAAAAGGGATAAAATAGGTTTAGTAGCCTTTAAAGGAGAAAGAGCCGAAGTTCTCCTTAACCCTACATCCAGCGTAGAATTGGCAAAGAAGCAATTGGAGGAGCTTCCTACCGGAGGGAAGACTCCGTTGTCAAAGGGATTATTGCTTGGATATGAAGTTCTGCGTAATGAGTTAAATAGGGATAAAAATATTAAGCCTTTACTTGTCATTATCTCCGATGGAAAGGCAAATGTCGCTATTGAAGGAAATTCCCACCCTTTTAATGAAGCAAAACAAATAGCCAGAATGATAAAAGATTCAGGAATAAAATCGATCGTCATCGATACAGAAATAGGATTCATCCGCTTAGGAAAATTGGAAGAACTTTCTCAGGAGTTGGATGGGAACTATCACTCCCTGGAAAGCATAAGATCGGATATTCTCACTAATTTAGTAAAAGAATCTATAACATAGCCTCATAAATGAGGCAACTACAGGTCGAGCAAGCTCGACCACTACACCTTTTTTATGTAGTGGCAAAGCTTGCTTTGCCTGATTTATCCCCCGTATTAAATACGGGGTAAACTTTGAAATTTCGTACAATAAAATGTTTTCCTTTTTCTTAAAGGGTGGATTTTTGATGTGGCCGATTCTTTTATGTTCGGTAATCTCAATCACCATTATCTTGGAGCGGTTTTATCATCTGCATCGCGTAAGAATCAATATTCCAGGTTTTCTTTCTCAGATAAAGGAACTTTTAGTCAGGGACAAAAGAGATGAAGCATTAAGGTTATGTCAAGAAACGTCAGGACCTCTCGGAAGAATATTTTCTCTTGGTATTATTCAAAATCATAAAAGAACCCTTTCTGAGCAGGAAAAGATACTATCCCGGGCAGGCTCAAAAGAGATAAGAGATCTGGAAAAGCATCTCCGGGGGTTGGCTATCATTGGAAATATCACTCCTCTTTTAGGTCTTTTAGGTACAGTTGTCGGGATGATTCGTGCTTTTATGAAGATTCAGGAGTTGGGTGGTCGAGTAGATGCCAATGTTTTAGCCGGGGGAATATGGGAAGCACTTCTCACTACAGCGGCTGGACTATCTGTAGCCATTCCCACTCTTGTGGCTTATCATTATTTTGAAGGAAGGGTTGATGACTATGCTGCTGGAATGAAGGATGCCGCCTCAGAACTGCTGGAATTTTTTAATAAAGACTGAATGGAATTTGCTGTGAGTAATTTATGAGAAGTTAATCTACCCGCATATTGCTACTAAAGTTAGTTTAGAGTATGGAAGTGCAATTTGAGAAAAGGAAAAAGGTCTATACCCATTTAAATATTGCCCCCTTAATAGATGTCGTTTTTCTGTTGCTTATCTTTTTTATGCTCTCCTCTCACTTTATTATCAGCCAGCCGGGAATAAAGGTTATCTTACCTTATTCTTCCACAGCGAGGTTGCATCCAGAGGAAAATATCATTATCTCTATCGCTAAAGATAATACCTTATATCTAAATGGCAAATTAGTAACTTTAGAGAACCTTCTTGGCCAATTAAGTGCAAGAATAAAAGAGACTAAAAAGAAGACGGTAATCATTAAGGCTGATGAAAAAATAGATTTAGGATTGGCGGTCAAAGTGATGGATATCGCAAAACAGGCAAATGCTGAAAGTTTAGTAATCTCTACAAGAAAAGATGTGGAATGAAAAGCCAATAAAAATTACCTTTTTTATCTCTTTAACCGGACATCTATTGTTATTTGGAATACCTGAGGACTTTTTTAAATTTAAGCCAAAAGTGGAAACTCCTGAAGATGCAGTTGTGCGGATAGAAATAGAGACCCCTCCCCTCCTTCCAAAGATAGAGAAAATTGGCAAAGAGAAGAAATTGAAGGAA
>DAOVGU010000045.1 GCA_030672255.1 bacterium | reverse complement strand
ATGAAGGAAATGAAGGGATAGATGAACCGGATGAATTTTGCGCAAGAGGTCCATCTGGCGATGACCAGCCCTTTGTGACGATTGAGGACTTAAAACGGGTTAAGGGAATCGGGGAGAAGAAATTTGCGGATGTTAAAAATCTAATTACCGCCTATTCCTATGACAAGAATATCAACAGTAATGGGGAATTAAGAATGAACCTCAATACCGCATCAATAGAGGAAATAAAATCCGCTGTGAGGAAGAGCGGAATTAATGAGCCGGATATTTATAACCAAATTGCAGTGAATATTATTGACTATCGCGACCGGGATGACCTTCCTACCATTTATCTTGACCCGGATGTAGGCGAAGAAGGGAAAACATACTACGGAATTGAGGAAACGCCCTATATTAATGAAGTGGAGGCATCGCCGATGATTCTTCCCCCACCTGAATGTTTTCCCGATGCAATTTGTATCCTTGATGCCGGTGAGTACATCGAACTCTTTAATCCCTACCCCCACGATATTCCCATTGGGGGATATAGAATTACATGCCCTTCTTCAGGCGGTTCCTTTTGGAAAGCTCTGGCCGGATTACTCTTTATTCCCATAACGATTCCGGAGGGGACGGTTATTTCTGCGAATGGTTATTATACTATTGGTGACCTTCTTGGCATCTTACTGGTTAAGACGGCGAAGGGGCCTATCCCTATCCCCTGGCCGATCAAAGGCAGACCAGATGGTTGCGACCAATATCTTCCCTTAACTATTTGGGACCTTGGCTCAGTTATGAGATTGCAAGATTCATCCTCTCACGTGATTGAAGAGGTCAATTATGGAGCGAATGTTCCTTGTTTTTTGAGCAAGGAGAGGAATGACCCACGGGTAAGGAGTTTCTATCCTGGTCTGCAGACCCCGGGGAAACAAAATTCTATTTTTTCCGCCTCTCTTCTCTTCGGAAAAGAGGTAAATTTACTTAACTGGCAGAGTAGTTTTATGCTTAAAAATTATCCCCTCGCCACAGTTGGGGAGATGGGCTATGTCCACAAAGGAAAACAATGGCAGACAATTAACTTCTGGAAGGGAAATGATGACATTGCTATCTGTGACCAATTTAGTACCGCAGAGCCAATGAAAGAGCCAATGAGAGGGCGAATTAACATTAACACCGCCTCTTGCAGGGTTTTGATGGGATTACCCGGGATTGAAAAGGAGTTGGCGGAAAAGATTATTGCCGCCAGACCATTTAAGACAATTGGGGAAATTCTGGGAAATTATTCCGCGGAGGATGAAGAGCCCGAAAAAATTCTTAACCGGGCAATGATTGCTCAAGGGAAGAATTTTTCTGACAGCGATGATGATGGATTTATCGATGAGGACGATGAAAAGGAGGAAACCTTTAGAAAAATTTCCAACTTGATTACGGTACGCTCCAATCTCTTTTCTATCGTATCTCTCGCACAATCTCTGAGGGATAAAAATGATGACGGTAAAGTTGATGATGGAGAGATTCTTGCCGAGAAAAAGGTTAAGGTAATTTATAATCGGGGTTCTTTCCCGAGAAAATTCTGTTTTTATAAGGAGGTCAAATGAAACTTTCAGCGCGGTCGCTCGTAGGGTTATTATTATTTTCGTTGGTCATTCTTGTTATTGTTGTTTTCGGTCTGCTACGCACACTCAGGATAAAGGAAGGTCGCCAAAATGTTCTGGCTGAAGGAAAAGGGGTAAGAATTACGGTTGCGGATTTCAACCGGTTTTCTTCTTCCGGTCCTGACTTCTATCGAGATTTTATTCGGAAAAACAGGGGGCAGTTCCTGGACGATTTGGTTAATCGCGAACTCCTCTTTCAGGAGGCAAAAAGAAGAAAAATTGACAGATTGGAAAGTGTCCGGCAGGAATTGCAGGACAGGAAAAAGAATATTTTAGTAGAGGCATTCGCCAGAAAGGAGATTTTAAGGGAAGTCAAGGTTTCAAAAGAGGAAGTAAAATCCTATTATCAAAAACATCAAGAGGAATTTATCCTTCCCGATTCTGATAAGAAGCAAAGCTTTGAAGATGTAGAGAATAAGATAAAGGCATTTTTAATAAAGAGTAAAGAAATAGAACTATTTGGTAATTATCTAAAGGAATTGAGAAAAAAAGCAAAGGTTAAGATTAACGAAGAATTACTCAACAATCTACAGTTGTAGGGGGATTAACGTAAATG
>DAOVGU010000031.1 GCA_030672255.1 bacterium | reverse complement strand
AACAAAAAGAAATTGGAATAATTCTGCTTGATGATAAGAAAATTCAAAGCCTCAATCTTAGATATCGAGGTGTGAATAGGCCTACAGATGTTCTTGCATTTCCGGTTGATGAAAGAACAGGGGAGCTCTTCATCTCTCTGCAATCGGCAAGAAGACAGGCAAGGATTTATCATCAATCACTTAAAAAAGAACTCAACCTTCTTATTATCCATGGGCTTCTCCACCTTAATGGTTATAAAGATACAACTAAAAAGAGCCGGTCGGTGATGAGAAAGGAAGAAACCACAATTTTGAATCTCCTTAAAGTATAATGAAATCGTTACGGCGCTATTTTATTACCGGGCTGGTCGTTCTGATTCCCATTGTAGTGACCATCTGGATCCTGTGGAAACTCTCTTTCTTCTTGGAGGGAATATTGGGTGGACTTTTCAGAAGACATCTACCGGAGTTTTACTCCCCGGGTTTGGGAGTTATTTCCCTTCTTCTCATTATCATTTTAGCAGGAGCATTAGCAAATAATTTCTTAGGAAAAAGATTATTAAGGTTCTCCGAGGGGCTTTTAGCTAAGATTCCTCTTTTTAACAAGATTTATCTTTCAATTAAGGGGATCAGCGATGCAATTTTAAAGAAGGGAAGGGGACCCTTCAGCGGTGTTACTCTTGTAGAATTTCATCAAGGTATTCAAACCCTTGCCTTCATTACCTCTCCGGCCCAAAAAGAGATTCAAAAGGAAAGCAGTAACAAATTAGTAAGCCTCTTTATTCCTACTGTGCCTAATCTTACCACAGGCTTCTATTGCTTGATGCCGGAAAAGAATTTAAAGAGATTGGATTTAAGTGTGGAGGAAGCACTAAAGTTAATGCTCTCATTGGGATTAACTGGACAAAAATAAGTGGCTTTGACAAGAACGGATGCGCTCATTATCCAGAGTAAGAGATTCAGAGAAACAAGCCTTTTTATTATTTACTATACCCTTAACTTTGGCAAAATTAATGCTATTGCCAAGGGTGTTATTGGGACTAAAAAATCCCCTCTTTTCCATCTTTTCCCCTCTTATGTGGAACTCTTCCTGTATCGAAAGGAAAGTACTTTATCCCTTGTTTCTTCCTCTGATCTTCTTGACCCATTTCCAAAATTACATCAGGATCTGAAGAAATTGACTTACAGCCTCTATATTTTGCAATTGGTCAAAGCCACGATAAAGGAAAATGAGAAAAATAGCTCCCTTTTCTGGCTCCTGCTCAAAAGTTTCAAACTTTTGGAGGAGGCAGAAGAACCAAATCTAATAGAGTTGGTTTTAGTTACTTTCCAGCTGAAGTTTTTGAAGATCCTTGGCTACGGTCCCTTTCTAAATAATTGTGTCTCCTGCCAGGAAAAGATTGAGAAAAATTCCCCCAGCCTTAAAGTCAGTGCCAAAGCCGGAGGTGTTCTCTGCGGGAAATGTTCAAGAGGATGGGTATCCTATCCACTGGATAGGATCTCGTCCTGTGGACGGGATGGAGAATCTCTTTCTATCGGTTATCCTTTAGTTGCATTGATGAATTATCTCTTGGATTTGAAACTCTCTCTTCTCCCGAGATTAAAGGTCCCCTTCAATCTGAGAAAGGAGCTTATAAAGTATGTCAACTACTTTAGAGCCTATTATCTTCCGGTTAGCGAAAAATCACTTAGGTTTTTGAAATCGATAGAAAAGAATGCGTAGAATTTCTGCCGAAAAGATTATTGCTGCTGTGAGCGAGCTTTGTATCGATAGCAATTGCCAGCTGAATGAAGATTTAATAGTTTTATTGAAGAAAAGTCAGCAAAGGGAGAAAGGTCGAGCCAAAAGAGTTATTGCCTCTATCTTGGAAAATATTAAGATTGCCGAGAGAGAGAGAATTCCTATCTGTCAGGATACAGGGATGGTGAAAATTTTCTTGGAGGTAGGATATAATCTCAAGATTAACTTCGGTAAATTTTCCTCCTTTTCCGATATTATTCAGGAGGGGGTAAGAAGGGGTTACAAGGATGGGTATCTACGTAAGTCAATAGTCAATTCGCTTTCCCGGATTAATACAAAGGATAATACACCGGCTGTTATTCATGAGAAAATTGTCGCTGGCAATCACTTAAAAATTAAGGTTTTAATTAAAGGGTTTGGCGCCGAGAATATGGCTAAAGTGAGGATGCTGCCTCCCGATAGCAAAGAAAAGGAAATTAAAATGTTTGTGATTGACTCCATCAAGGAGGCATCTTCCAATCCCTGTCCACCCGTAATTGTGGGAATAGGCATTGGCGGAACAGCCGAGAAAGCGGCCTCCTTGGCAGAGGAGGCACTGTTAGAACCAGTTAACGAAGTCATTGCGAAGCCGAAGGCTGTGGCAATCTCACGAAGTCATTCTGAAGCGTTAGCTGAAGAATCTCTCATTGAAAAGTTCGAGAAAGAACTTTTACGGGAAATCAACAAACTAAATATTGGACCGGCCGGATTAGGAGGAAAAACAACCGCTTTATCCGTAAGGATTAAAACCTTTCCTACCCATATTGCCGGACTGCCGGTAGCGGTCAATATCTCCTGCTGGGCAAATCGCCATAAAGAAATAACATTATGAAGATAGTTACCCCATTAGAAAGAAAGGAGATTAGGAAACTGAAAGCTGGGGATGAGATTTTGCTTTCCGGCGTCATCTATACTGCGCGGGATGCTGCCCATAAAAGGATGGTTAAAAAATTACCATTCGATTTGAGGAATCAGGTTATCTATTATACCGGACCAACACCAGCACCTCCAGGAAAGATTATCGGTTCCTGCGGACCAACAACAGGTTATCGCATGGATCCCTATACCCCGACCCTTTTAAGATGGGGTTTAAAAGGAATGGTTGGCAAGGGAGACCGCAGCAAGGAAGTTATCGAGGCAATAAAGAGGTATCAGTCCCTCTATCTTATTGCTCTTGGCGGTTGTGGTGCTTTATACTCTCAATTTGTAAAAAGAGTAAAGTTAATCGCTTATCCTGATTTAGGATGTGAGGCAATCTTAAAATTAGAAGTAAAAAATTTTCCCCTCATCGTTGGCATTGATAGCTATGGAAGGGATATTTATAAGTAGATGCCCTTTTGTTTGGAGCATTCCTTTGCGGCACGCTCGCAGTAATGCTCGCTATAGGCGACTTCTCTATCTAGGCCTTCATCCGTCGCCTAATGCCGCTACAGGAATACATCCAAACAGGGCAAAACTATTGTAAAGAAGGAGAGGAAGGATAATAAATTGGATTATTTTCGGGGTGTAGCGCAGTTTGGTGTAGCGCGCCTGCTTCGGGAGCAGGAGGTCGGCGGTTCGAATCCGCCCACCCCGACCCACTTATAAGTGAGATCTGTCATTGCGAGGAGTCCTCCCTTCTTGCTTTCGCAAGAAAGCAGGGGGGGCGACGTGGTAATCTCAAAGACAAATTATAAATAGCCACGAATGAACACGAATAAAAGAACAATAAAGATTTGGGCAGAATCAAAAGTCCATTAGACAATGCGTCCTTAAACAGCTGAACTATAGTAAGAAATATCCGCAGCACTGCGGATGTTGCGCCATTTTGGTAGGATAAAGGCAGTAATAGGGATTATTAGACGTTAAATGCCATACTCTAAAATCACTTTATGGATAATTCTTTGAGAAGCAAGTTAATTAAAATTGCAAAAGAGAAGTATAGTGATGACGACCCATCACATGACTTTGAGCATATTTTAAGGGTATTATCAAATGCAGAGAATATTGCTCAAGAAGAAAATGCTGACATGGATATTTTGCTTCCAGCTGTCCTTTTTCACGATGTAATTAATTATCCAAAATGTGATCCAAGAGCAAAATATGCACCAGATGAAAGCGCTGAATTAGCAGAGGAAATATTAGAAAGCGTGGAAGATTATCCAAAGGGAAAAATCCCAAAGGTAATTTATGCGATTTTCGTCTGCTCATTCAATAAAGAAATTATTCCAACGGAATTAGAAGCTAAAATATTACAAGATGCGGACGGGCTGGAAGCAACAGGGGCAATTTCTATAATGAGAACTTTCTCTTCTACAGGTCAGATGAAAAGGCCTTTTTATAATTTGGAAGACCCTTTTTGCAAAAATAGGGAACCAAATCCTAAGGAATATGCTTTAGATCTTTTCTATGAAAGGTTATTAAAAATTAAGGAGAGATGTCACACAAAAAGGGCTAAAGAAATTGCCGAAAGAAGAACGCATTTTCTTCTTGAATTTTTAAAGGAGTTTGAACTTGAATTAAAGGGGGAGTGATTTTGTCGTACAGCATCTAACACGGCATAAAAGGTTCTGCCGACTTTGTCGGGATCACTCAAATTTTTGCTTCGCAAAAAATTCTTTTATGCTGGAGACGTTAAACGAAAGCCCGGGTATGATGCTTCACTTAGCCCATGAAGGGCTAAACTGAAATGGATAACAATCTTATTAGCAAACTCTCTTTATTAGTGGAAGAAGCGTGCAATGCTCAAACCAATACATTCGGATACGGCATCTGGAGTCATCACATCAAGCCTATGCTTTCCATCGCAAGAAAGCTGGCCTTACAGCTCGGGGCTGACGAGGAAATCGTGACCATCGCAGTTCTGTTACACGATTATGCTGGCATCAGAGACGAGAGCAAACATCAGGATCACCATATATACGGCGCTGATGAGGCCGAACGTATTCTGGTCGAGTATGCATATCCCCGCCAAAAGATAGATTTGGTCAAAGAATGTATAATATCCCACAGGTCAAGCGTCAGTATTAGTAGAGATACGAAGGAGCAACAATGTGTTGCTGATGCTGATGCTATTGTACATATAGAACAATTCCCTTCGCTCTTCTTTTTGGCGTACCACAATCTCGGTATGGGAATAGACGAAGGTTTAAATTCGGTGAGAAAAAAATTGGAAAGAGACTGGCGCAAACTGAGCAGGAATGGAAAGCAGGCGATCAGGAAAAAATATGAAATGTTACAGGCTCTACTTGAATAGATAATGCGCGGGTCATTGTCTAACCGAAGGTTGGTGGCTCTGCTCGTTCCTCGCTCCGCCCAAATCTACGGCATTGGTGTTGAAACTGATGAGGAATGTCATTGACTTATCACTTAACTGAATTAGGCGATGTTAATGAAGCTACTGCTGTGGATTTCACCAACCCGCGGTTCGTTAGGCAAAAGGGGAATTTTTAAAAGGGCAGTTTTTGATATGCCACTTTAGAATTGACGGGCAAATTTTGCTTCGCCACCTGAAAATTTGCCTAAAGAAATCAAATGAAGAAAAAGAGGATAATTAAGAAGGATGGTCGGTATCTTATCTATTACACTTTTGATAAAAAGACAGAGAATCAAAAAAAGAAAGACAGAAAGAAAACGGTAAAATGATGGAATTGCGTTGGGACCCAACATTGGAAGAGTGGGTGGTTATTGCCTCCCATAGGTCAAGCAGAACTTTCTTTCCTCCTGCCGATTACTGCCCTTTATGCCCTTCTAAAAGAGGGAAGATGAAGACTGAAATTCTCTCTTCAGATTATGAGATAGTCGTTTTTGAAAATAAATTTCCCTCTTTTTCCAAATCTGTTAGTTGCCTTGACACCAAGAGAGATAATTTATACCAGAGAGCAGCAGCGAAAGGGATTTGTGAAGTTATCTGTTATACTTCTCATCATAATCTGACACTTACCGAACTTCCAACTGACCAGATAGAAAACCTTATCCTTGTCTGGCAGGATAGATATCGCGAATTAGGAAAACAGTCTTTTATTAAATATGTTTTTATCTTTGAGAACAAAGGGAAAGAGGTTGGAGTTACCCTTTCCCATCCTCATGGTCAAATATATGGTTACCCTTTTATTCCTCCAAAGATAAAAAAGGAACTAAAGGCCTCTTTTAATTATTTTAAGAAAAAGAGAAAATGCCTTTTTTGTGAAATAGGGAGAAAAGAAGGAAAAAAGAAAAAAAGGGTAATTTCCCAAAACAGAGATTTTTTAGCCTTTGTTCCTTTCTATGCCCATTTTCCCTATGAAGTCCATATATTTCCCAAAAAACATCTTACTTCTTTTCACTCCTTTAAAAAAAATGATATAAGAAATCTTGCAGAAATAATGAAAAAAGTTTTGACTAAATATGATAGACTTTTTGGCTTCTCTTTTCCCTACATTATGAACATCCATCAAGCGCCAACCGACGGAAAAAAATATCCTTATTACCATTTTCACATCGAGTTTTACCCTTTTTACCGAGCAGAAAATAGGTTAAAATATCTGGCTGGTTCAGAAGAGGGAGCAGGGGTTTTCATCGGCGATCTACTTCCTGAGGACCAGGCTTCTCAACTTCGTAAAATAGGAAAGTTGTAGAGGTTCGATTTATCGAACCCGAAGCAACGGGCGTCATAAATGTCGCCACTACAACGTCATAGAAAAATTTAATGAAAATTTTAGTTACCG
Organism: bacterium; assembly: GCA_030672255.1. GTDB lineage: Bacteria > Ratteibacteria > UBA8468 > UBA8468 > UBA8468 > DAOVGU01. Next base: position 9,182 of record DAOVGU010000031.1, on the reverse strand, counting down.
GAGGAGCAGGTTTTATTGGCTCGCATCTTGTAGACCGTCTGATTAAAGAAGGTCATGAGGTGTCAATTATTGATAATCTTTCTTCAGGGAAGGAAGTTAACTTAAACCCCCAGGCAAAATTCTACAAGTTGGATATATTATCTCCTTCTCTCAAAAAGGTCTTCTTCTCAGAGAAAAGATTTGATTATGTCTTCCATCTGGCGGCTCAGATTGATGTGCGGAAATCGGTGGAGAATCCTGTTTTTGATGCTGAAGTGAATGTTCTTGGTTCCTTGAATCTTCTTTTCCTCTGTCTGAAGAAAAAACCCGAAAAATTCATCTATGCTTCTACTGGTGGAGCAATATACGGAGAACCAGATTATCTTCCCGCCGATGAGAATCATCCTATTCGTCCTAATTGTGCTTATGGCATTTCCAAACACACGGTTGAGCATTATTTAGAACTTTTTCATACTCTATACCATTTGAAGTATACTATTTTTCGTCTCCCCAATGTCTATGGGCCACGTCAGGACCCCAATGGAGAAGCAGGGGTGGTTTCCATATTTATCGGAAAGATGCTTAAAAATAAGACTCCTTTTATCTTTGGCGATGGAAATCAATTACGTGACTATCTCTATGTAAATGATGTTGTTGCGGCAAATATGGTTTCTCTAAAAAAAGGTGATAATCGTATTTATAATCTCGGTTCCGGAAAGGGAACTTCGGTGAATGAACTCTTCAAAAAATTGCGAAAGATTATTGGTTTTAAAAAAGAACCAGAGTATGGTGCCCCCCGTTTAGGGGAGATCTATCGCATTTATCTTTCTGCGGAAAAGGCGATGAGAGAACTGTCTTGGCAGCCAAAAATAGAATTAGAGAAAGGATTAGAAAAAACTATTTCCTTTTTTAAATCTCATTCAGAATATCTGTAATGGAAATTAAGGTTAGGGCTCCGGGCAGAATAAATCTAATAGGTGAACATACCGACTACAATTTTGGTTTTGTTCTTCCCTGTGCTATTGATAAAGAGATTACTGTTGCAGGAAAGAGAAGGAAGGACAAAAAAGTAATTCTCTCTTCTCTCAATTTTAGCCAGAAAGTAGAAATTAATTTTCAGAAAAAATTTAAGAGACGAGGAGATTGGTCTGATTATCCGGTTGGTGTGATTGACCAATATCAGAGGCGAGGTTTCTCTCTCTCAGGAATGGAACTGACAATTTCCGGGGATATCTCTCCGGGTGTTGGTTTGAGTTCCTCGGCGGCATTGGAAGTAGCTACCGCTCTTTTTATCAAAACGTTAAACAATTTAAAAATAGGTAAAGAAGAGATGGGACTTTTATGCCAGAAAGCCGAGAACGAATTTGTCGGAGTCTCCTGCGGCATAATGGACCAGTTTGCTTCTTTCCTCTCCAAAAGAAATTTTGCTCTCTTTCTTGACTGCAGAAATCTTTCCTATTCCCATGTTCCTTTACCTTCTGTTGGTTATAAAATTGTCCTCACCAATACAAAAAAGAGTCATAAGCTGTCTACTTCTGCTTATAATCAGAGAAGAGGAGAATGCGAAAAAGCCACAGAATTATTATCTATAAATCTCCGGGACATAAGTTCTCAACAGTTCCCGAGATTAAAAAATAAACTTCCTTTAGTTTTACAAAACAGAGTTCAATATGTAATTGAAGAGAATGAAAGAGTTTTATTGGCAGTTGAAAATCTGAAGAAAAATAACATTCTTTCTTTTGGTAAACTTCTTTATCTTTCCCATTATGGTCTGAGGGACCTCTATGAGGTGAGTTGCCCGGAATTGGATTTTATTGTGGATGAAGGAAAGAAAATAAAAGGAGTAATTGGAGGAAGGATGATCGGGGCTGGTTTTGGTGGGTGTACTCTCCACCTGATAAAGGAAGAAGGTGTTGAGGAATTTCAGGAGAGGATTGGCAAATCTTTCTTAAAAAGATTTCATCACCGCCCGGACTTTTATCTCTGTGCTCCTGCCTCTGGAGCCTCTTTTACAAAGAAAATTTGATCTTTCTTCTAAAATAAGTAAGAGGTCAATAGAAGGTGTGTAAAGACCGACATTGGGTAGAGATGGCAATATCTCATCAACAACTGGAAGCAGTCCCCTACTATTTTGACTTTACGCCACCGGCCCGACTGAATGTAGAAAAATACTATGGATCTCCTATTGAGGAGACCCTGGAATTCCCGATCCGAATGAAAGGATGCAAAACTATTAAGCCGCTGTATGCAGATCCCTCAGGCTTTGGTAGAACAGCAGAGGATGAATTTGGTGTTGTGTGGTCTACGAGCAAGATCGATCGCGGGGCACCCATTGGTCTACCACTTAGCGACGCAGACCTTTCTAACTATACATTCCCGGAATTTGCCGCCTCATACCGTTTTGAAGACCTCAGGGATTGGTGTGAGCAAAACAAGGAACACTATATTATTATCTGGGTGGGAGACCTTTGGGAACGGGCGACATTTATGCGTGGTATGGAGAATATCCTTATGGATCTGATTCTCAATCCTAAGTTTGTTGATGAGCTCCTTCACGGTATCGCCGACTATGTCATAGGAACTATGGAAATCCTATTTGAAAGATTTGAGTTCGATGGCATTGCAATAAGCGATGACTATGGGACACAAAAGTCCCTGCTGATGTCTCCCGCGGATTGGAGGAGATTTGTAAAACCACGTTTAGCAGAGATATACGAGTTTGCCAAAAATCATGGCCGGACGGTATTTCAGCATTCGGATGGATATATCTATCCTATCATTGGAGATCTGATTGATATTGGCTGTGATATTCTGCATCCGATCCAGCCCGAGGCTATGGATATTTTCAAGTTAAAACGCGAGTTTGGGCAAGATCTCACTTTTTGTGGCGGGATGCGCACACAAGATCTTTTGCCTCAAGGCACCCCCGAAGAAATTCGTAACGAAGTTAAAAAACTAAAAACAGAATTAGGTAGAGGGAGCGGTTATATTATGAGTAACGGCATTACCATTCAGGCTGACGTGCCGCTGGATAACATAGTTGCCATGATTGATGAAGCACAAAAGAAGGGTTAATAAAGGAGGAGAGATATGAGACTTTCTTGTCAGGAAAATTTAGTGCCGGGAAAGAGCTTAGAAGAAAAGTTAAGCAACTTAGAGAAGTATGGATTTGAAGGGGTTGAGTTTCAAGGAAAAGGTATTTTTGAGAGAGAAGAAGAGATTAAGAAGGCTCTCTCTAAAAGTTCTATAAAGGCCTCTACCATCTGCGCCGGATTTTCTGGGTGTCCTCTTGATAGTAAAAGGGAGGAGAGGGAGAAGGCAATTTCCGACATTAAAAAATTATTGGAAATTGCCTCCAACATTGGAGCGGTAGGGCTAATTATGGTCCCTGTCTTCGGTCCTCCATCCATTCCCGACCTTTCCCCTTATGCTACCGACATTGAATTGGAAAAGAGGCTATTTGTAGATATTCTTAAGGAGATTGGAGAATGGGCGATAAGCCTAAATTCGCTTCTTCTAATAGAGCCTTTAAACCGTTATGAAACCCACTTTCTTAACCGGTTGGATCAGGCGATAGATATCTGCGAAAAGGTAAATAATCCCAGGATAAAGATTATGGCCGATTTCTTCCATATGAGCATTGAGGAAAGGGATGTCCCCACTTCTTTAGAAAAGGCCGGGGATTGGGTTCTCCATATCCATTTAGCCGATTCCAATCGAAAACTGCCCGGTCAGGGCCACACAGATTTTAAAGGATCATTTGCGGCATTGAAGAAGGTTGGTTACGATAAATATATGGCTCTGGAATGTGGCATCTTGGGAAATCCGGAAGAGGAATTGCCAAAATGCGTGAAATATTTAAAGGAGCAGATGTAAAGGGGGAGAAAAAAATGGGAATGAAGATAGGATTTGTTGGGACAGGTGGAATTGCCAATTATCATTTAGAGCATCTTATGCAAATTAAGGAGGTAGAAATTGTTGCTCTCTGTGACGTGGTGGAGGAGAGAGCAAAAGAGGCAGCAAAAAAGTATGGAGGGACTTTTTATACTGACTACCGAAAACTACTGGATAAGGAAAAATTGGACGCTCTCTATATCTGTATCCCTCCCTTTGCTCATCAGGATCAGGAACTCTTAGCCGCAGAAAGGAAAATTCCCTTCTTTGTGGAAAAACCTATTGGACTTTCCTTGGATTATGCGGAGAAGGTAGAGAAGAGCATTGCCAAAAACAATCTTATTACCTCAGTCGGATATCAGGATCGGTATCAGGACATTATTGAGAAGGTAAAGGATCTTTTAGCGGGAAGGAAGACAGGACTTTTCCTTGGTTACTGGATGGGAAGTATGCCAGCCGTTTCCTGGTGGCGTAAAAAGGAAGAATCCGGTGGTCAGGCCGTGGAGCAGACAACCCATATCTTCGATTTAGCCCGATACCTCTTCGGAGAGGTGGAGAAGGTAGCAGCCTTCGGCAGAACCGGCCTGATGGAAGATGTCAAGGATTATGACGTTGAGGATGCCTCAGCCGCCACCCTTTACTTTAAGAATGGAGTTGTGGGCACAATATTCTCCGCCTGCTTTCTTTCTTACATGGGAAAATGTGGAATGGATATTTACCTGAAGGATTTAGCCATAGAGTATAAGGAGCGAACCTCAATCAAGATTACGGAGACCAAGAAATCTACCGAGATTAATGTCGGCAATGATTTTGGACTGCTTGGGGACCAGGTCTTTGTCGAAGCGGTAAAGAAAAAGGATGGCTCCAAAATTAGGTCAAACTATACCGATGCTACCCGCACCTTAGCCGTAACCTTGGCCGTAAATGAGTCAATTGCCTCTGGCAAACCTGTCGAGGTAAATTTCTCTTGTGAAAGGAATTCTTAAAAAGGGATTCAACCCTCTCAATCTTTTTCTCGGGATAGCCTAATTTCAATATTTTTTTCTTTTTATATTTTCGATCAACCAAAAAATATAAGATTTCATCCATCTCTTTATAAGAAAGACCCAATTCCCCTTCATCGGTCTGCCCCTTCCATAGATCGGCGCTGGGAACCTTCTTGATAATTTTTCTGGGAATATTTAAGTATTCTGCCAACTGGTAGACCTGGCTCTTGTAGAGAGAGCCTAAAGGCTCGATATCCACCCCCGCATCCCCATATTTGGTGAAATAGCCAAGGAGGAGTTCGGTGCGGTTACTAGTTCCGATCACCAATGCTTTCTCTTTTTTAGCGAGATCGTAGAGGATACTCATTCTTTCTCGAGCAATCTTATTGCCTAAACGGATTCTATTTACTTTAGAGAAATTTTTGAAATAGACCTTAAGCATCGGAGTAATATTGATGATTTTATAGCAGATGCAAAGTTTTTTGGCTACTAGCTTGGCATCTGCGATATTTTTTAAGGAAGTAATCTGGAAAGGGAGGATGAGAGCAAGAGCATTTTTAGAGCCAATAGCCTTTGCTGTGAGATAAGCAACAACAGTAGAATCAAGACCGCCGGAGAGCCCGATAATTCCTTTGTGGAAGGGGGTTTTACCTAATTCTTCTCTAATGAATTTAATGATATTTTTTTCAATCCGTTTGGGACTAATCTTTAATTCCTTCAGCATTATAATATATATTTTAATATTAACTTGATATTTTTGCAATTTTATGGTATGTTACTACAAGCTTAATCTGACCCCTGATTAAATCAGGGGCTAATTACGTATATTACTACTGAAGATAGTGTAGAGTGTGGTGTCGTAATTTAATCACAGTGTTTCAGAACCTTTCACGCGAGGAGATAATCGTTATTATTCTCCTTATTTTAGCCTTTATCATTGGAGAAGGGGTTCTCTACTTTCGTAGGACCCACCAACCCCGATATAATTTCAGAAAACAGAAGATAGAAGTAAGAATTAAGTGACTTAAATGTATATCATTATTGTTGGATGTGGTCGCGTAGGTAGCCAATTGTCTCAACTCCTGCAGATGGAAGGGCATAATGTTGTCATTATTGACAGGAAGAAAGCATCCCTTGAACGGTTGGGCAAAAGGTTTAATGGTTTAACCATTACCGGCGATGGCTCTAATTTGGGGGTTCTGAAAGAGGCGGGGATTGAAAAGGCCGATGCTTTTGTGGCGGTTACCGAGTCGGATAAAAGCAATATTATGATTGCTCAGATTGGGCAAAAAATGTTTAAGGTTCCCCGGGTAATTGCGCGGATCTATGAGCCTGATTTGGCTGAGATTTACCGGGGTTTCGGCCTAAGTGTCATTAGCGGCACGATGCTTATTGCGGCGCGCATCAGGGATCGTATTATCGAAAGCCATCTTTCCAGTTATCTTACCGAAAGCGGACATTTGGGCGTTTTGGAGGTTCCGGTGGCTTCCAAATTGGAAGGTAAAAAGATTAAAGAGGTGAATATCCCGGGAGAATTTTTAACGGTTGCTCTTAGAAAAGGTAATAATCATCCCATTATTCCTTCCCCAGACTCTATTCTAAAAAAGGGAGATTACATCTTAGGCGTGATAATGATAAAGAGCCTGAGAAAGGTAAAGAAAAAACTTGGGGTAGAATAATGTATATCATTGTTGTTGGGGGGAAAAAGATTGGCTACTACCTTGCCAAGAAACTTCGTCAGGACAAACATACGGTCAGTCTCATTGAGAAGGATAAGGAGACCTGTAAACTTATTACTAAGGAGCTCGATATCTTGGTGATTAATGGTGATTGGTGTAGTCTTTCTTCTTTAGAGGCTGCGGGAGCAGAGCGGGCTGACGTTGTTGCCGCTGTTACTGAAAGCGATGAGGATAATCTTGTTATCTGCCAATTGGCAAAGGAAACATTCCATCTCTCCCGCACCGTTGCTTTAGTAAATGATTCCAAAAATGAACATATTTTTAATGAATTGGGTGTTGATGTCCCGGTGAACAGTACGGGAATCATTGCCAAGATTATCGAACAGGAGGTCTCTTTAGACGATTTTGTCAATTTAGCGACCTTCAGGAGAGGAAAATTGGCTTTAGTAAGGATCGATTTGCCCGATGATTCCCCGATAATCAATAAAGAGGTAAAGAGCCTTAATCTTCCCAATGATGCCGTACTCGTCTCTGTCATCAGAGGAATGCAGGTTTTAATTCCTAGGAGTGATACAGTTTTGCAACCACAGGATGAAGTCATTGCCCTAACCTCCATTGAGAAGGAGCAGGAGTTGCTGCATGCCCTTCTTGGTCCCTTAGAAAAGAAATAAAAAAATCTAAAGTGGCTTTTAAAACTATCTTTAAGTTACCCAGGATCACGGGAAAAGCAATCTTAGGAATCCTGACAGAAGTTACCTATCCCCTCATCCTTATCGCACTTACCTTTCTCCTTCTCTTATTTATCAGGATTTTTCAATGATTCTCCGACCAAGAATTGAAGATCTTAAGGTCATCGGCTACTATCTTGGCAAATTAATCATTGGGCTTGGAATCTTAATGTTTATTCCTCTCCTGGTTGCTTTTTGCTTTAAGGAGTGGAATCCTGGCCTTGACTTCCTTTTGGCTTCCCTTATTTCATTTACTATCGGTTATTTTCTCCTTTCCCTTATTCCCCGTTCCAAGGAGATAAATTGGACCCAGGGTATGGTCGTTGCTTCCCTTTCCTGGCTATTTGCGATGCTCTTAGGGGCAATTCCTCTTTATCTTTCCGGTCACTTTGCTAATTTCCTTGATGCCTGTTTTGATGCGATGAGCGGGTTTGCTACCTGCGGTCTTACCCTTATTCGTGACCTTGACCATCTCTCTTATAGCCATAATATGTGGAGGCACTTGATGATGTTTGTGGGAGGGCAGGGGATAGTGGTAATTGCCCTGACCTTCTTTGTCCGGGGGATAGGAGGTGCTTTCAGCATCTATGTTGGAGAGGCAAGGGAAGAGAAGATTCTGCCCAACGTCATTCAGACCGCCCGTTTTATCTGGCTGGTAAGTTTTGTCTGGCTTATCTTGGGAACTTCCCTTCTCACCGGGGTGGGAATTTTTGAAGGGATGCCACCAATCCGCTCATTTCTGCATGGGCTCTGGATCTTTATGGCTGGTTGGGATACCGGGGGATTTGCTCCTCAGTCCCAGAATATTCTCTACTATCACAGTTCTCTGATAGAGGCGATTACCATTGTTCTCTTTGTCATTGGTTCCCTTAATTTTGGTCTTCATTATGCGCTCTGGACAGGCAACCGGAGAGAAATCTATCGCAATATTGAAACCATTACCTTTTCCATTACAATAGCCGCTACCTTTGCTTTAGTGGTGCTTGGATTGACAAAAACCGCTTTCTATGCCGGGAATATCGCTCTCTTTCGCAGAGGTTTCTATCAGCTCATCTCCGGCCATTCCGGCACCGGCTATATGACAATCTATAAGGAGCAATTTATTAGCGGATGGGGTCCGTTTGCCCTTCTGGGGATGATTATCGCGATGGGGATTGGAGGCAGTTCCTCCTCCACTGCGGGAGGAATTAAAATTCTAAGACTGGGTATTCTCTTTCGAGGTTTTTTAAAGGAAATAAAACAATTGATGTCACCCGAGTCCGGTGTTGTTGTTCAGAAGTTTCATCATTTCAAAGAGAGAATTCTGGAGGATGCCCAGGTGAAGTCAGCCGCCCTCATTATTTTAGCCTATATTCTTCTTTATCTTCTGGGGGCAATTGTCGGGACCTTCTTTGGCTATCCTTTTGAACTTTCCCTCTTTGAATCGGTCTCTGCAGGGGCGAATGTAGGGCTTTCCTGCGGTATTACCTCAAGTGGTATGCCGGTTTTGCTTAAGGTTATCTATATCTTTCAGATGTGGTGCGGTCGTTTAGAATTTATGGCCGTCTTTGTCCTTTTTGGATTCATTGCGGCTTTGGTGAGAGGAAAATAATGGACTCGGACTATTTCTTTGGCGGCACGTTTGATTCCCCCAGCGAGGGAATCTGCACTCTCGCTCCTCCTCGCTCGTCCTTCGGACACCGTGCCCGCTCCTCGGTAACAATGCCGCTACAGAAATATTCCTCGTCTTGGAGATTAGTAAAATTGGTATGTTTATTTTTAACTATTTTTTCCTCTACCTCCTTGCTTTCTGGTGAGGTTGTTTCCAGCACCGATTTGATTAAAAATAGCAAAGAGTATGATGGAAAAACAGTGACCTATGAGGGAGAGGTAATCGGGGATGTAATGCCCCGGGGAGAATATGGCTGGATTAATGT
>DAOVGU010000251.1 GCA_030672255.1 bacterium | reverse complement strand
GCCACAGCTATCTGACGCACCTTCTTTGCCCGCACATCACCTACGGCGTATATGCCAGGTGTTGAGGTTTCCATTTGCTCGTTAGTTTTGATGTATCCAAGACTATCCAATTCGACAATGCCTTCTAAGAATTTGGAATTTGGCAAAAATCCAGCATAGATAAAAACACCCGAAACTTCGATTTTTTTCTCTTGGTTGGTTTCTTTATTCTTTACGATGATAGCATCAACAAAATCTTTTCCTTTGATAGAAACAGGGACATAATTTAGCAAAAGTTCTATCTTTTTATTTTCTTTTAATCTTTCCTGCAGTACTCTCGCTGCCCGTAATTCATCCCGACGGTGTACTAAACTTACTTTACGCGCAAATCGAGTTAAGAATAGAGCCTCTCCTGCGGCAGCATCTCCTCCACCGACCACCACCACATCCTTATCCCTGTACAGCGGACCATCACATGTAGCACAGTAAGAGACACCTTTACCACGAAGTTCATTCTCCCCGGGAATATTTAGCATTTTAGGGATGCTACCTGTGGCGACTATTAGCGTATAGGTATTATATTTCCCTTTGCCTGTTTCTATCAGCATCTTTTTTTCGGATGGTTCAACCCTCCTTACTCCCTCAAATTCATTAATTTTTGTGCCAAACCTTTCCGCCTGGTGCTTAAATTTAGCAATTAAATCCCTTCCCTTTACACCATCTGAGAAACCGGGATAATTTTCTATTAAATCGGTAGTCACGGGAAGACCTCCGCATATTGCTTTTTCTAATAAAAGGGTGTCGAGCCTTTCTCTTGAGGTATAGATTGCGGCAGTCAAACCTGCAGGACCGCCGCCAATGATAATAACATCATAAAAAATCTCATTCATAGCAAATTAGCGAGGCTTTTAGGTTCACCAATAAAGAGAATTCCTATGCAACTAAATTATCCAATTTTTCGCTAATTATTTCCTTGGGAACGGCTCCAATTATTTGATCAACAACCTTCCCCCCTTTAAAGATAAGAAGAGTAGGAATGCTCATAATCCCATAGCGGATCGCAATATCACGGGATTCATCTACATTCAGTTTGCAGAATTTAATCTTTCCCTGATAAAGGTCAGCAACCTCTTCCACTATTGGAGCCACTATCAAGCAGGGCTGACACCAGGGAGCCCAGCAGTCGACCAATACCGGTAATTCCGAATTTATTACCTCTTGCTCAAAACTATCCGCATTTAACTCAATTACTTCAGCCATTTTATCTCCTGTTCCATTTTAACCCATCAGTATAAGATTACTGACAGTTTAACTGTCATTTTTGCAAAATCAGCGAATGAATTTTTTAGCTTCTCTCCAGTATTTCTTTTGTTCTTCTTTTCCACCAGCCCATCTTGTTCCTCGAGCCCCTGCATGGTATACACAAAAGACTGTGCATTTCGGTCGGTCCTTCCTTCTGCAAAGGATGCGAATAGCCTTTACCAACAACATCTTTCATTTTCCAGTGCCTTTTATTAATAAACTCCTTAATTCTGTTCAAGGAATCAACCGCCATTTTTCCACAAGCCAATATTAATTGAGGTTTTACTGCTACAATCTGCCTTTCAAGAACTTTTAGACAACATTTTTGTGCTTCTCCCACTCGTTTTTTTCTTCTCTAATCTAATTTTTCTTTCGAATCCTGCCATAATTGTGGGGCGGTAGATACTAATTTTTTTGAAATAGCATTATCTGGTTTTAATTCTACTGCTTTCTCAAACATTTTTGCTGCCTCATCAAATTCCTTTTGGTCATAATAATCGCAAGCTTTCTGGTAATATTCTTTAGCAGTGGTAACGGCAAAACTATTCGTAATAAAAAAAAGAAACAGAACAACTGCCGTCAAGATACTGCTTAATTTTTGTTGCATGAAAATCTCCAGTTCTCTTCTCTCAATAACCAATAGATAAATGGTTTTTCCCTTTGATGTCTCAGCGTCAAGGTAATATTCATTATCTTATTGTTTTTACGTTGCAACGAGTTTTTGGATTTCAGGAAGAATTTTTTCTTCCTTTTTCTGAGGTATGAGCAATGGGATGAAATCGGAATCGAGAACCTGCGCCATTTTGGCGAGCCTTGAGATTCTAGCCAATCTGATTCCCCGAGCACTCAAATCTCGTGAGATGTTGCTCTTACTGGTCCCCATAGCTTTGGCCAATTTTGAATATGTCCAACCCTTTTTCTCCAGAGCATTAAGGATTTGAACCTCGAGATTGAAGGCCGGATATTCCTTTTCAAAACGCCGTCTGAAATCATTATCAGCCATCCTTTTTTCAAAAAGACTTTTCTTTTTATTCTTCCGCATAGTATGTTCCCTCCTTTACTCTTCTTGAATAATCTTCCTTATATTTAACTGCAATTTTAAGTTTCTCTTTATTTTCTTTAGTCATTTTCTGGGAATGCTTTCGGTATGCATTCGTGACAATCACCTTGGCACCTTTATGCATAAAATTGAAAAGTCTCTCAGCTTTTGGCTTGAGGGCATAGATTCCGTTTTTGCGATCTTCAGTCTTATACATAGTTGCAGGAAGATGGATTCCTCTGGGAGAATCCGCTAAATATTTAATCATATAGAGAAAGCGATCTTGGATTTTCTCTTCCATTTTCTTATAGTATTCATATGCAGGCATTTCTCCGTCTTCTGTGTAATACCATTCAAC
>DAOVGU010000248.1 GCA_030672255.1 bacterium | reverse complement strand
CGGAAGATACATGTTTGTCAAGAGTGTGGAGGAAATTTGAAAATAATTCTTTTAATTTTGTAGAAAAATGATATTATATACCAAGGTCAATCAGGGCAAAGGAAGGAGGGAAAAAACTTGAATTGCCGTGATCTCCTTGGGAATAAAATAAAAGTGACTTTTCACAGCTAAACTATAACGAGGAAACTAAAATGATTATAGATGCACATGCCCATATGTATCGTAATCCAAAAGATTTGGATAGGATGGTTAAATCAGGAATTATCGAGCAGGTATGGTTATTAGACTTATCGTTTTACGGGGATTTTGTAAAAAGACATTGGGAGAAGCAGTCAGCTACTCAAGAAGAAATTTTGGAAGTGGCTAAAGAATACCGGGGATTTTTTATCCCCTTCGGTTATTTAGATTTTAGGAAGCCACCAGAAATAGTGGAAGAACTACATTCTCGGGGATTTATTGGATTAAAGGCAATTTTACCCCCGAAACCTTACGATGACTTTTCCTATTTCCCGTACTATGAAAGAGCAGAAAAACTCAAAATGCCGATACTTTTTCATACAGGGACGATAGCCCCACTCCCATATAAATATAAAGAAGATCCCAAGGGTTTGGGCAAAAGTTCAACAAATTCGAGACCAACTACGCTGTATGCCATAGCTCATTCCTTCCCAGAACTTACCTTGATTGGTGCACACTTAGGATTCCCTTGGATATCAGAGGAAACAGTGAAGGTTATTCAAGCAACTCCAAATGTATATTTTGATTTCAGTGCTGTTTACCGTGTAGCTTCAAAGTGGCTGATTGAACATCTCCATTATAGTACCCCCCTGAGCGATGGGACATTTGGCGGATTCAGCGATAAGATACTTATGGCAATTGATAGTAGCTATGGTTCAAAGAAAAGCCATGACAGAATATTTGAGGCGATTAAATATTGGGAACTATTCTTTAAGTTCCATAGTCAATGGTATACATGGGGAAAAGATGTAGATAAAATAATGAGAGGTAATGCGAGGAAAATAATGAGTAAAATAGTAAACCAGGCTGAACGAAAACGGTAAGTATGATGATTGTAGATATCAGAGGATTAACCAAAATATGGAGGAAAGAAAATGAAATTTAAAGAATATCCAAAATCAAAGGCGATGTATGAAGAGGCATTAAATTGCTTTGCGATGGGTGTTGGATCTCAGGTACAAAGTTTTGCGCGGCCCCATCCCCTATATATGACCCACGGGCATGGTAGCAAACTCTATGATGTGGATGCGAATGAGTATATTGACTATCTCCTCAATTATGGGCCATTGATTTTAGGGCATTGTCCAAAAGTACTTCACGATGCCATAAGAACACAACTGGATAAAGGCAGCGCTTTTGGGGAGCCACATCCGCTACAGGTAGAAGTTTCCAAATTGCTTATTGAGGCTGTACCATCCTTTGAGGTTGTGAATTTCAATAACACCGGTTCCGAGGCAGTGCAGGCCACATTACGTCTGGCACGTGCCTATACCGGACGGACAAAGTTTATTAAGTTTGAAGGTCACTACCACGGCTGGATGGATAATGTTTTCTTCAGCTTCCATCCGGATACAAACGAAGATTTCGGGACGCGCGAGAATCCAAAGCCTGTCATCCATAACTACTCTAAGGGACTTCCGAGGAATGTGCTGGATAATGTAGTGGTTCTACCCTGGAATAATCTGGAATATGTGCGCAAAACTCTTCAAGATCACAAAGGTGAAATAGCGGCAATCATCACTGAGCCGATTATGAGTAATTGTGGCGTCATTATGCCCCGTCCAGGTTACTTAGAAGGATTGCGGAAACTTGCTACCGAATATGAGGTGATGCTAATCTTTGATGAGACGATCACGGGACTGAGGACAGCCTTAGGGGGTGCACAGGAGCTTTTAGGTGTTATCCCTGACATTACGCTTGGCTACAAAGCGCTGGGGGCTGGATTCCCATTCTTTGTTTATGGAGCAAGCAAAGAAATTATGAGGCCAGTATCGGAGCGTTTAGTTGTTCATGCCGGGACATTCAATGCCAATGCCATTGGCTGCATCGCGGCAAAGACTGTGCTCAATGAGCTGAAAAAGGATAACTGTGCAATCATCCACCGCATCAATGAAATGGGGAAATATATGATGACGGAAATCGGTAAATTGGCGAAGAAACATCATCAGACGGTGCGGGTTCAAGGGCCAGGAGCGATGTTTTGCGTCTCATTCCATAATCAAGAAATATGGGATATGAGAGATGCTTTTATAGATACAGGCGAAAAATACTTTATATTCAGGGAGTTGCTTCTTGACAGAGGAGTTCACATCTTTCCCACGGAGAAAGGATTATGGTATTTATCCAGCGCTCATACGGAAGATGATGTGGAGAAGACCCTTCGTGTGGTGGATGAGGTGTTTGCTGAAATGGCAAAATATATGTAAAATGAAATTAATTTACTGGTGAAATCAAAGAATAAAAGGCCAAAATGATTATTGATGCGCATGTACATATAGGTAATTTCTCTGCTTCCTATCCCTTCGCTGAATCGAAATTAGAAAAAGTGGTTCAGATATTAAGAGACGAAGGAATGGATTATGCTTTAGTTAGTTCAGCTAAATCCTTGCTATATGATTGTCCAGAAGGAAATAAAGAAGCGTTGGCAGCTTCGAAGCAATACAAAGAAATTTTGCCTTACCTCGTAGTTAATCCGTTACTTCCTGATGAGGCTTTAAAGGAATTGAAAAATTGGCGCCAAAAAGGTTTTATCGGGGTTAAACTTCATCCTAATCTCCATCATTATTCCTTACATTCCCAATTAGCTGAACCGGTACTGAAAATTTGTGAAGAGCAACAAATACCTATTTTGACTCATTCCACTGGCGGTGATCCTCTAAGCGGAGCCCAAGCTATTAAAGATGCGGCTGAGAAATTCCCTGATTTAATATTGGTGATTGGCCATGGAGGAATTTTTTCTGATCGGGAAGTAGCCCAGGTGGCTAAAGATTATCCCCAACTTTATATTGAGATTTCGGTCGAATATGAAGCGGGTAAATTGGAAAAGACAATAGAGATGATCGGGACAGACCGGATAATATTTGGCTCAGACTGTCCTTTGCATCACCCCAGTGTGATGTTGAAAAGAATTCAAGTAATGAAACTGCCAAAGGAAGATGAAGAAAAAATATTATGGAAAACTGCTCAGAGAGTTTTCTCCTTAAAATTGGGAAAATAAATAATTAGTCTTATAAAAAATTAAGATGGGGAGCTAATTATGCAAACAGAAAGGGTAAAAGTAGGAGTTATCGGAGCAGGGTTGATTGGGGAGGTACACGCAAAGGCCTATTCCGAATATGAGAAATCGGAACTTGTAGCTATCTGCGATATAAATGGGGCTCGAGCAAAAAAGATAGCCAAGAGGTATGGCTGCCAGTACACCACCGAAAGCCAAAGATTGGCTGAAAATCCGGAGATAAAGGCGGTGAGTGTTGTTACCCCTGATTTTGCTCATTATGAACCGGTAATGCAAATGCTTGAGGTAGGAAAGGATGTTCTCTGTGAAAAGCCTTTGGCGATGAAGGTAGCAGAGAGCAAAGAGATGGTAGAGAAAGCAAAGGAAAAAGGTGTCCGATTGATGGTCGATTTTCAGAATCGCTGGAGCCCTCTCTTCCTTGAAGCCAAAAAGGAGATAAAAGGAGGTAATTTTGGTAGACTCGTAGTTGGTTATGGACGCTTAAGTAATACCCTATTTGTTCCCACAAAGATGGTCTCCTGGGCAGCTCAAACCGGTCCCCAATGGTTTCTTTTTCCCCATTTAATAGATTTGGTAAGGTGGCTGTTAGATGAGGAGGTAGAAGAGGTCTATGCTTTTGGCCACAGCGGAATACTAAAAAAGCGAGGAATTGATATTTATGATGCGATCCAGGCGATGGTGAAATTTAATAAGAGCGGTTCTGTCACCTTTGAGACCTCCTGGGTACTTCCTGAGTCCTGGCCTTCTCTCATCGATTTCAAGATAGAGCTTCTTGGTACTAAGAGCAGGATAGGAATTAAAGGTGATCATCAAGGAATTGATATCGCCGGAGAAAAGTTTGCCTATCCTTTTGCTCTTTCCGAGCAGAATGCCTTTGGTAAAACCATAGGCTTCTTCCATGAGCCAATTCTCCATTTCGTTGATTCAATTCTTAATAACAGGATACCCGAAGCCTCTGCAGAGGATGGACTGGCCATCACCAAGATAATTGCCGCCATTGAAAAGTCCATCTTAGAAAAAAGGGTGGTAAAGATAGAAGAGGCAGAATTTTAAAATGAGCTCAAAAGAGAGGTTTGAATCCGCTTTGAGATTGGAACAGTCCGATTATGTTCCTATCGCTCCCCATTTGGGTGGATATAATTGTTTCTCACCTATTGCTGCAGGTTATACCTTGGCAGACATTTGTGTTGCTGATAGCAAGAAAATGGCAAAGATGTATTTAAAATGTTATGAGAAATACCCTGCTGATTGGATATATCCTATAGGTGGAAAAGATACAAGGTGGTTTAAGGAACGTTCTATTCTTCGAGTTAAAGAGGGATACCAAGTAACCGATTTAAAAACAGGAGAAAAGGAGTTCTTCTCTGACTGGGAAGAACATCGGTGGGTTTTGAAGAGTTTCTCTTTAGAAGAAACCTTAGAAATGTTGGAAAAAGAAGCAGAGAAAACTCCTGAAGAGATTATAAAGAGTGGGCAACTCCAGGTTTTAGAGATATTGAATGAGAAAAAAGGTAAAGAAATAATGGTAACAGGAGCTATTGGAGGCGTAACCGGAAGAGCTGCTAACCTCACAGGAATGGAGAAGTATCTCCTAAATTTAATAGAGAAGCCTGACATATTGCAAAAATTGTTCCAGAAGATGGTAGACATTTCTATTGCTCATGCACATGCTCTCCATAAGATTGGAATAAAGTTTATCTCTATCTGCGAGTATCTCTCTGGAGCCGATGTAATATCACCAGAGACATACCGTAAAGTTATACTACCATATCACCGACAACTGTTAGAAAGAGTTCCTAAGGGAGTATATACCTGCTTTGAAATCGGTGGAAATATCATCCCTATAATTGAAGAAATAATAGCGACGGGAGTAAGTTGTATCTGGCCAGAGATGCCATTGAGAGGATACGATATTTTAGATATTGAGAACATTGTAGAACATATCAAAGGTAGAGTAGCTATAATAAGTAACTTTGATGCTGTGGGATTATTGATTAGGGGAAGCAAGGAAGAGATAGAATCAGAAGTCAAAAGGATGCTTAAGATTGGCAAGAACACCCCAGGCTTTATCTTGGGAACAGGTTGTTCAATTGCCTGGAATACTCCTCAAGAAAATGTGGAGCACTTTCTCAATTTTGCCAAGAAATATAGGCAAGAGGCTTAAAAAAATAATAGCAAGGGTGTTGAAGAGGCTACATTAGGGAGAACTCGAATGGGAGGAATAGGAGCAGCAGTAATTGGGGTAGGAGGTTACGGAGAGATTCATGTTAGAACCTACCTGAAGGATTCTCGGGTAAATTTGCTTAAGGTTTGGAGTAGAAGTAAGGAGAGAGCAAAAAAAATCGGAGAAAAATATCAGGTTCCTTATACCACAGATTTAGAGGAGATTGCCAAAGATAAAAGGATAAAACTCGTCTCTATCGCTACTCCGGACTTTGCCCATACCGAGCCGGCGATAAAGATGTTAAAAGCGGGTAAGCATATTTTAGTTGAGAAACCGATGGCGACATCAGTTAGGGAATGTCAGCAGATTTTAGAGGCACAAAAGAGAGTAGGCAGAAAACTGATGGTCAACTTCCATAATCGCTGGTATCCACCAGTAGCCAAAGCAAAGGAGATTATCCGGAAAGGAGAGATTGGAAAACCAGTGAGCGCTTTTGCGCGCCTGAGTGATTTAATCACCGTTCCGACCCAGATGCTTTCCTGGGCAGATAAATCGGGACCTCAATGGTTCCTCTTTCCCCATACGATAGACTTAGTCAGGTGGCTATTTGAGCAGGAAGCAAAGAGAGTGTTTGCTCAAGGCAAAAAAGAGGTGTTAAGAAAAAGGGGTATCGAGGCTTATGATACTATCCAGGCGCAAGTGGAATTTTCTGAGAGTATTGCCACTTTTGAGTCCTCCTGGATTCTACCAAGTTCCTGGCGGAATAATTTGATAGAATTTAAGATAGAGATTTATGGGGAAAAAGGGAGGATTGGAGTCAATGGAGATAACGAAGGAATTGAAATCTCTACCGATAAATATAAAACTCCCCTTCTTTATGACTTTGTTACCGAAGAGGAACCGATAAAATATTTCATTGACTGTGTATTAAATAATAAAGAAATTTCTCCTGATGGGAATGATGGATTAGAAGTAACCAGAATAATTGAGGCAATAGATAAATCTTTAAAGGAAAGGAGGGTGATAGAACTATGAAAGCGGCAGTTTTAGAAGGGATAGAAAAATTAGTAGTAAAAGATGTTCCTCAACCTAAACCAAAAGATAACGAGGTTTTAATCAAGGTAAACTGTTGTGGAATCTGCGGGACCGATTTAAAACTTTATAAAGGGGATTACACCGCAAACTGCCCGGTGATTTTAGGCCATGAATTTGTGGGAGAAGTGGTAGAAGTAGGAAGAGAGGTTAAAAATTTAAAGGTAGGGGATAAGGTTGTTCCTGACCCCAATGAAAGCTGTGGCGCCTGTGACTGGTGTCGGTCTGCTCAACCCTGTTTCTGCAACAATTTAGCCGCTTACGGAGTTTTGAGGGATGGAGGATTTGCCGAATATGCTGTCTGTGGAGAAAAGGGAACCTATAAAATTCCTCAAGGTTTAGATGATGAGACCGCTTCCTTTACCGAACCGGTCTCCTGTGCAGTTCATTGTCTCGATAAAGCAGCAATCAAGCCCGGAGAGACGGTTGCCATCATTGGCGCCGGCATAATGGGCCAAATCTTCACCCAGATGCTTAAAAATTCTGGGGCAAGTAGATTGATTGTAATTTCCCGTTCTCAATGGAAACTTGATTTAGCTAAAAAATCTGGCGCTACCGATACAATTAAATCCCAATCTTTCTCTCAGGCCAAGGAAGATGTTCTTCGTCTAACCAATGGTTCGGGAGTAGATATAGTAATTGAAGCGGTGGGAAAGACAGAAACGGTAGAAGAATCGTTTTCCCTGGCAAAGAAAGGAGGGAGAATCCTTATCTTTGGCTTTTGCCCGGAAGGGAAGGAGGCAAAATTTATTCCCTTTGATGTTTTATCTAAAGAACTTACCATCTTGGGTTCCTGGGTTAATCCTTACACCTTTCCCAGAGCCTTACAAATTTTAACTTCCGGAAAAATCAATCTAAAGCCCCTTATCTCTATGCGTCTGAAATTGGAAAATATCATTGATGGATTCAAAGCAATGGCAGAAAAGCCAGCCGGCTTTATGAAGGCGCTTGTTTTTCCTTAAATAAACTGATGAAAATTATTGATTTAAGCGGTTTGATTGAGGAGAAGATGTGGTCATATGGCCCTCCTTTACCAAAAGTGAGAATAAAGAAACTTACCGGTATCAAAGGAGAAACGGACTATTCCATTACAGTTGGCTCAATTATCGGAACCTATTTAGAGACATCTGCTCACAGGTTTCCCAATCAGCCCTCGCTTGATGAGATCCCTCTGAAAAAATTGATTAGCCAGGCGGTTGTCTTTAAACTTAAACCAAAGAAACCGTCAGAGCATATTGAGAAGAAAGAATTAGCTTCCTTCAGAATAAAGATAAAGAAAGGGGATACTGTTCTTATCTCTACCGGCTGGGAGAGAAATTGGAAGAAGAAAAATTTTGTTACCGGCAGCCCCCATTTTAGCAAAGAGGCGATGGAGTGGCTCTTAGAAAAGAAGATATCTATTCTGGGAGCCGATATCCCCTGCTATGATGACCCAGGAAAATCGGAAGGTTTAGTAAATAAACTTTTTAAGAAAAAGGTACTTATCTTGGCTCCTTTAGTTAACCTAAGGAAAATTAAAAAGAGAAGAGTTAGGCTTATCGCCCTTGCCCCCAGAATTAAAGATACCTGCGGTTTTCCCTGTCGAGCAATAGTGATTGAAGAATAACCTTGACTTTCAATCTAAATGTGGTATTATATTTCGTATAAGTGCTAAAAATAGCACTTTTGAGAAATAAAATGAGGTATATTGAATTAAAAGAGGCATTAAAAGATTTTGTTGTATTTTCTATCAGCGACATTAGAAATGTAGATAGCAATTTTCACCGAAGAAGACTAAATGAGTGGCAAGAAAAAGGATATATTAAGAAGATTTTAAAAGGTTGTTATATCTTTTCTGATGTAAATTTGAATGAGAGCGCTCTCTTTGAGATTGCCAATAGAATCTATAAACCATCTTATATTTCTCTGGAGACAGCTTTGTCTTATTACAATCTAATTCCCGAAGCCGTTTATGCCATTACCTCAATTTCTACACGTAGGACATATAAATTTGAGACCTCCATCGGCAAATTCATTTATAAAAAAATAAATCCAACCCTCTTTTTTAGCTATGATCTTTTAAATTTTCAAAATAAAGTATTTAAAATAGGAAATATTGAAAAAGTAATATTGGACTATTTTTATCTCCATCCCGATATAAGGGAAAAGGACGATTTTTTAAGTTTACGGATAGATAAAGATGCATTTTTAGCTAAGGTTAATGAAGAAGAATTATATAAA
>DAOVGU010000123.1 GCA_030672255.1 bacterium | reverse complement strand
TCCTGCGCCTGCGCAACCTAAAGGTTGCGACTACCTTTTGGTACGGTGTTCACTGAGTATTTACGGTCATTAATATTCGTTGTCTGCCAACAGTTCCGAACAGGATGGTTAGATGAAACAATTTGCGGGGGGGCTGTATTTATCTATCCAAATTAATGATTTAGCAAATTTTTCTGAAGAAAGTTCATCGTTGCTCATTGTTATACCCAGATAATGATAGTAATTGTGTTGGGGACGGACAGAGTAATTCCTGCTTCCGCAGGAACTGCCACTACAACTTTCTTCTTCGCAAACCCCCACAACTTCTCTTTTTCTCTAACATTTTCTCTCACTCCTTTCCTTTATTCAGATTTTTCACCTTTCCAATAGTCTTTAAAACAATAGCAGTTTTAGGAGACAGGTTAAGGTATAATTTGGTTTCCTTTTTGGAAATAGTCTGTTTTATCCTTTTCCCGGAATATTCCCGAAATAGGTAGTTGCCATCTAAATAGTGGTTATCAACCGTTACAACCGATTTAATATTATCCCTTGTAGGATTGATGATAGAAAACAGGGTCTGGCTACCTTCGCCAAATCTTTCCAGAAACAATCTTTTATCCCCCTTTAATGCCGGGATAGGTTGCCAGCCGGCTCTGGCTAAATTATGAATAATAGGAATGGCTTTAGCAACAAAGGGGTCTTCCACCAGAGCTTTTCCTCCAATGGAACTGCCCAGCCAACTTCCATTTGGGAATCCACCGGTCCGCAAGCAGAAGAGAATATAGTCCTTTACATCCTTCTTCTCCTTAGGACCACCCCACCAGACAATGGGTTTCTTACCCATCATATTCCTGAGATTAAGTGCCCAGACAGGATTATGCCAGGATTCAATGATTGCCACATCGCTGAATCGGCAGGTCAGATATGTCCCTGGGGTATTGGATGCTACCGCATATTTCCCTTTTCTATAATTTCTTACAGATTCCATCAACTTGGCATAGGCTATTCCCTGGGTGACATAGACTCTCTTTTCGGTAAAGGAACGACCGGGAGACTTCTTTATCCCTCCGCCGAAATGGGTGGTAACCCCTTCTGTATTATCAAAGGCTATACCAGCCGGTTTAAAAGCTGATAAAATTTTCTGTATCATTCTTTTGGTATAGTTGCCGAATTTATTGCCATAGGCATACATCTTAAGGGCTTTTTCTCCGTTAGCCAAAACTCCCGGATCCCCTGAGCGATGCTCCTTTCCCTGATACCTTTCCCAGATGGAATCGGGAAATTCCCTTCTGGCTAAGTTCTCCTCACAGAGTTGCGGAATGATATAGCTCATCACTGCGGTACTTTTATTGGCAATCCGGTAACCTTTCTTTACCAGATGGCGAAACTCCTTTAAGGAAAGGTTGGAGAGAAGAGGTTTTCTTTGATAACGACCAGGATACTTTTTCTCTGTCTCTTCTGTTCCTCCCATCCAGCCCGCCATAATTTTTTTATTCCAGTTTCTCTTCTCAGGATACCAGTTACCGGTGCGATGAAAAGGAGCGTAAGACCAGGTCCAACTGGCTCCTATCCGCCGAGAGGATTTATTCCAGAGATTACCCGTCTGGCAAAAGCGAAGGAAGTCTCCGCCCACTCCAATTCCGGTGAGACGAGAATCCAGACCTTCTCTGGGATTAAAACAGTCGGGGTAGATTCGGTAATATCTATCCAGGCTACTGCGCCATCCATAATCTGGAAGGAATTGGTAGAGGATAAAGGTTATTTTCTCTTCTTGATGAGAATCAATAACCACTTTGGTGGTATAGTAGAAATTATTATCCTCTATCCCGCTGGAATAGTAACTTAAATATTGGTGAGGCTCTATCCCTAAGGCAAGACCGGCATCCTTGGAATAAACGCAGCTCATCGGGAAGACCATCAAAGTGTTAGGCCCGCTGAATTCCTTAAACATCTTTCCCACCACAAAACCTTCACCTTTCCGGTAGGTTTCGGGAAAGAGGGCATTGATCTCTTTAATAACGGACCTCTTGCCTACCGGTTCAGCATTTTCGGCAAGAATCTCCTTGTCTTTTATTACCTTCCTTTCCTGATAGCCATCCCAGTAGAGCCAATTCTTTTTGGAATTTATTGGCAAGAGGAGCCGGACCTCTAACCATCTCTGCTCTCGGCTGATATTTTTCAGGGCAATTTGGTAGGCGGTGTGGGTCTTAAAATGATGTTTTTTGCATTTCAGATGAATGTTTCTCTGCGCAGAGGTAAGTTCCCTTTTTCTCTTACCATCAATAAGGACAATCCTTCCTTTTTTAGTAGACATCTTTTACAATCTCCCGTTCAAAACTTAAACTTCCTTAGTTTCTCCAGTAACTCCTCTCCATTCTCCTTGAGATACTGATAAGCTTCTTCTGGTTTTTTATAATTATCCGGGAAGCTCCAGAGGATTAAATGTATCTTCCTGAGCTCTGGAGAAAATGTAAGGTGAGTTTGAACACCCCGCCGTACTTTTGCACTTGTTACCTCCTCCGGAAGATACATTACCGCACAGGTGCCATAGATATTTTTAGCTTTAGTATCAAAGTAGAATATCCATGGCTCTTCCTTGGGGTTTAATGAAGTGCTCTCTTTGCTTAATTGAACACTCCTTTTAGCTGTGGAGAGCCAGCGGTCGTGTGGTGCTCTCCAGTGGCCAGGCCGGCAGTAAAGTATTAGTTTTAAAGATTTAACCTCTTCATCAGGAGCAAGGGTTATCTCGGTATAGACTTTATCATCTCCGGGAAGAATAACAAATCTTGCTTTTATCTTGCCCCATTCCGGCTCCCAGAGAACGTCCACTACTCCTCTTTCGCCCTGCTCTACTACTTTTATTTCTTTGGCAAGTGTTTTATAGAGCGTCTTTTTGTTTATTTCTATGCCCAAGAAACCACCAGTATACCAGGGACCACCAGTTAAGCCTAATCCACTTGTCCTTGCAGTAACATCACCGATATAAGGAAATGCCCTGTTTGGATGCTTCTCTTTGAATGCAGAACAAGCATAGTAGCGATACAGAAACCCATAATTAACCGGTCCTTGATTCTTAATGGAGATAGTTCTTTGTGTTTGAACAAATGGTCCTTCTTTGCCAAAGGCCTTTTTTTTAGTAACCTTTTTTTCTCCGCTGTCAATAATCTCTACCTGAGCATCTGCAAAACTAATTAAACTGAACAAACTAACAACAACTACCAATAATCTCTTTAACATTTTCTTTTCCTCCTTTTGTAAATATTTAGTAAAGTACGTTCCATCCTGTCATTGCGAGTCCGCCTCAGGCGGACGTGGCAATCCGACGAAGTCATTGCGAGCGAACAAAGTGAGTGTGGCAATCCCTCGCTTCTTTGAGATTGCTTCACTTCGTTCGCAATGACGGTGTTCACTGAGGATTTACCTCTCCTCCTTAGAGATTGCGTCAAAAATCCTTCGCAATGACAGCGAAAAGTCATTGCGAGTCAAAGACGAAGCAATCTCTCCTTACTTTACTATAAACGCTTTCCCCATCTCTTTCCCGCTTATCCTTTCTCTTACCTCTA
>DAOVGU010000075.1 GCA_030672255.1 bacterium | reverse complement strand
CTCCAGATTGTATCAATCCCTGGAATATCAAAGTGTCTCAATACTCTCATTATATGGCCAAAACCATATATTCTCGCACCAATGGTATTATGGTCACCTCCAAGATGACCAGTCAGAAAAAGATTATTTTCACGACACCATTCGTGAATCTGGCCAAAATATGCACAGGCAAAACGATTTGACCACCAATCAAAAAAGTCTATTCTTGCCTGCATTCCTTTCTGCCGTTCTGCGTCGAAAAGTGACGGAAGATGAGCCAGTATATCGTAACCCTTCTTTTTTTTGAAATCGGCCGCTAAATCATCCGTCCACGGCGGATTAGCAACCTTCGGCTCATCAGTAAACACAGCAGGAATAGTGTCACCAAAGTAGCCACCTATTGTTCTCTTATAGGCATCGTGCGTGAGTTCAATAAACCTCTGGGTTGACTTCGGATTCAATAAGTCAGGATATATAGGCATCGAGTTTGATATGGCAGTATTGCGCTTGGCTTGAAATATTTCGATTTTGACATCGTCCCGCTCAATCTTTTCTTTTGTCCCTGGCTGTAATCTCCTGATAAAAGTTGATCCCTGATATATAAAAGCTGAAAGAGCATCGCTGGGAACTGTTACGATATTCCCCTTTTTTGGCTCAATTACCTTACGTGTCAATATTTGTTGTGCGAGTGCTGGGTTTTCCTGTACGATGCGGCCACAAACGCTTCCTGACGGCCATCCCCCTTCATCCCAAAGCCATAACTTCATATCCAATCTATGCACTTGTTTTACCAGTTCTATGTACGCTTGTAAATACTCCTTCGAAAGATAGTCGGGCGGCGTCATAGTTGACGGCATGGACTCTGGCCTGAAATCTCTTGGAATGGGCATAGGCGTAACATTTTTTGCACCTTGTGAATTCATATCGTGAAGCTGTGAAGACAAAATTTCTTTTGATAAAGGACTAACCACTAACCAATGGTATCCAGGATAATAAAATGCAGGGGGCTTTAAAAAATTATTAACATTAAATTTCTTTGTATTACTCATTTTTCTTCATCCTTGTTATTGATTTACAATCAGAAGTTCTGCTTTCTTCTGCAAATAATATTTGTATGCTTCTAAGGAAACTTCCGGGGGAACTTTATGGTCTATTGTCGGGATATACCCTCCACGTTTTACCGAAAGGGCAATTTTTGTGAGTTCCTCGTCAATGTTTTTCTTTCCTTTAATTAGAGATATCTTATCTATACCGCCGATCATCCTGAGCCATGGATATTTTTTTCCCAGAGTGAGAAGATCATCTTTTGCCTCTCTACACATAATTTCAAAAGGTAACCAGAGATTAACTCCTGCTTTATAAAATACAGGAATCAATTCGTCCACAAATCCATCAGAATCAATTCCTACAATATCAACACCTTTGGAATTTAAACAACTAACTACTTTTCTATATTGAGGCACAAGAAACTTTTCTGCTATTTCAGGAGAAATCATAGAGCCGTTTTTATAGCACATATCTTCGCTGAGAATCACGAACTCGGGCCTGAAGCACTTCAGAATTAATGTAAATTGATCCAGCAAATATTTGCACCAGAAATCCAGCATTGAATTAGCAAAATCCGAATCCAAATAAAACAAGGTACATGCCTTTTCAAATCCCATCCATGAGCGCATTTGCCAGAAAAAGCCGGGCATGCATATATTCACTGCGTAGTCCCTTGCTTCTGAAGGCATTGCGCTGGAAGAACCACCTGAGATATTGTGCCATCCGGGTTTTATGCTTTCCCTTAAACGTTCCCAATCCTTCTGTGTTTTGACAGGCCAGTCAAGTTCGTTGAAAATGCCTTTATTGGATTTTGAACGTTCCACAACAAGCCCGTCGGAACGCCTGACTTTTTCTTTATAATGGTCCTCTGATAAAACTTTATAAGTGTAACCGAATACAGGATTGTCTGTTATTCTCACTCCATAAGTAATATTATGTGAGTCCAGCTTAAAATAATCCGTAAGTTCCTTGCTGTTTCTGCTGTATCGCCGATCTCCGGCAGGAGGACAGAAGGGAATATCTGCCGGAAGACCTTCTTTTTGCCATCTAACAAAAGTTTCCTCCCAATACCCGATTTCTACATTGGGCACTCTATCAACTTTATGAAAACATAATACCGCCTTAAATTTTTCTCGTAAGGTCATTTCTTTGTTTCCTTCTCTATCTTCTTAGAGAACTTCCAGAATTTTACTTCATCTATTAATCCTGCAAAGTATTCTGTGGTTATCTCATCTCCTGGCCGCCGGTGACATTGATTGCCTGGCCGGTCATATAATCCGATTCCTTGCTGGCCAAAAATAGAACGATATTGGCCACATCCTCAGCCGTAGCCTCCCGGCCAAGAGGAATTTTCTTCACGTAATAGTCTCTCACCCTCCCTGCCGGAATTTTCAGTTTCCTGGCATAGGCAAGGTCCAATTTTTCCCACTGGGGAGTAAAGATTATTCCGGGGCATACAGCATTTACATTGATTTTGCAGGAAGCAAGATCAAGCGCTAAACTCTGGGTAAAACCAATTACCCCAAACTTGGAAGCGCAGTATGCCGAGAGCCAAAGCCCTCCACTCTTACCCGATTTGGAACTGATATTAATGATTTTACCCCTCTTCTTTTTAATCATATATTTTGCCACTTCCCGAGAGCAGAGATAGGTCCCCTTTAAATTTATATTGATCGTTCTATCCCAGATTTCCTCGGTAAGTTTCTCTATCGGGGCAGGAATAGTAATGCCGGCATTATTCACTAAAATATCAATCCTACGAAATTTCTCAATCGTTTTATCCACCATTTTCTTTACCTGGGCGGCTACAGCCACATTGACCTTTATTGCCAGGGACTCTCTTCCTGAAGTCTTTACCTCTTTAGCCACATTTATGGCATTTCTGAAATTTAGATCAGCGATTATTATATTACAACCTTCCCGAGCAAGACGAAGGGCAATTCCTCTTCCAATTCCTCTACCGGCACCGGTTATGATGGCAGTCTTATCCTTTAATCTCATTTTCCTCCTCACTACATTGAAGAACGACCTTTAACGCTTTTCCCTCTCTAATTATTCTGATTCCCTCCTCAATTTTTCTTAGAGGAAACAGATGGGTAATGATTTTTTTTGCCACTATTCTCCGGGAACCAATAAGCTCAAGTGCCTCCTCATATTCCTCTCGATAGGAAGCAAAGGAGCCAAAAAGGGAAATCTCCTGATAATGAAGCAGATTGCTATCAAAATTGATTATTGAATCATCCTTGGGCAGTCCGGCAAAGAAACTTATCCTTCCCTTTCTGCCAGTGATTTTTAATGCCTGTTGCTGAGCGGTTTTCGCCGAGGCGGCTACAATCGCCACATCTACCCCGCTATTGTCGGTCAGGGACAATATTTTCTTAATCAGACCCTCTTTTTGAGCGTTGATAAAGTAGTCAGCAGAAAAGTGCTCCTGGGCAAATTTGAGTTTCTCCTCAGAAATGTCAATAAGAAAGGTTTTTGATGCTATAGCCCTTGCCAATTCCAGATGCATCATCCCAATTGGGCCGGCCCCAAAGATAGCTACGTTATCATCGTTTTTGATATTCAGGTAACTCTGTCCATTAATGCAACAGGAGAGAGGCTCAATGATAGAAGCTTCCAGCAAGCTCACATTTTCGGGAATTTTCAGAACCGCTTTCTGGGCTACCGCCTCCTTGGGTACCAAAAGGTATTCCGCAAACCCTCCGGGATATTTGTATCCGATGGCCTGGCCATCGGGGCAGAGGTTATAGTAGCCTTCTCTACATAATTTACACCTTCCGCAGCCGATGGAGGTGACAACCGTAACATGCTCACCCCTCTGGTAACCTTTAACCCCTTTTCCGAGCTCGGCGATTTTCCCGGCAATCTCATGTCCGATAATATGGGGTGGGGTAACCTTTTTGTGACCATGAAGATAGATTCTCACATCCGTTCCACAAATCGCGCAGAAATACACCTTAATTAAGATTTCTCCTCGTCCACATCCTGGTCTTTTCACTTCTTTGACTTGGATCTTCTCTGGTCCGGAATAAACGGCTGCTTTCATATCTATCTATTCTTGCATGCTGTCATTGCGAGGAGCGAGATTCCTCGCCTGTCATTGCGAGGAGTGTCTTTTACGACGAAGCAATCACTTGCTTCTATGAAAAGATGAGATTGCTTCACTTCGTTCGCAACGACTTCGTCGGATTGCTACGCTCACGGAGTTTACACTGAATGAAATGCATGCGTTCGCTCGCAATGACTATGGTTGGATTGCCTCGCCTTCCTCAATTGCTCTTTTATTCAAATCGAGGAGTTCCGGCTTTTGGGGAAGCACCCTTTTTAAGCCCTCCTGGAGGCTAAGGATAGAAAGGAAGTTTTTTTTCTCGCTCTGAATGATTTTGAGCAGAGCGCCGGCAGCAATCATATTGGCAACCCTGACATCTCCTATTTTCTCTGCAAGCTCTGTGGCGGGAATTCTCACCACCGTCAGGTTCCTATGGGGAAATTTATTTTTGATCAGGGAACTGTTAATGAGAATTGTCCCATTCTTCTCTATTCTTTCCTTATAGTTCTCTAAGGAGAGCTTATCCATAAAGATACCAATATCTGCTTTGGAGACAACCGGGGAGGAAATCTCCTCGGTGGAGATAACCAGGGTGCAGAAGGCATAGCCACCACGCATCTCCGCTCCATAGAAAGGGAGACAGGAGACATACTTTTTCTCCTCCATCCCGGCATAGGCTAAAACCTTGCCTAAGGTGATTATTCCCTGTCCCCCAAAGCCTCCGATAATGATTTTAGAGGTAATATTTTTCATAATTTTAACTACGAGATTTCACAGAAATGTCATTGCGACACTGAGTGAAACGAAGGGGAAGCAATCCGACAAAGTCATTGCGAGCGTCAGCGAAGCAATCTCAATGAGATCGCCACGTCCGCCAAGGCGGACTCGCGACGCTTCGCGGATTGCCACGGCCTTCGGCCTCGCAATGACAGTTGCGCTGTCATCTGTGTTAATCTGCGTAATCTGTGGTTACGAAGTTTTCTTAATCAACATCTTCCGATAGTCCTCGGCCTTTAAATTTTTAATCCCCTCTATCTCCCTTTTATTTAAGAATCTTGGTTTACCAAAAATTCGCGAAACGATTAAGATGCGGGCAGCATCCTCAATAATTTCGCTGCGATAAAATGCCTCCTTTAAATTGCTTCCTACCACTACCAGACCATGATTTCTAAGCAGTACCGCATCATATCTTTTGATAACCTTTGTCACCGCTTTTCTTATCTCTTCTCCCGCCGGAATCACGTAATCTATAACCGGAACCTCTCCCACAAGAGCGACAAAGTCAGGAAACATTGCTCTTATCTTAACACCAGCACTTATCAAACCAATCACTAAAGGAGGATGGGTGTGGATGACGACCGAAATATCTTCTCTTGTCAGGTAGCAGCCCAAATGCATTGAAACTTCGCAGGTTGGCTTAAGACTTCCCTCGGTGATTTTGCCCGTTTTAAGGTCTACACCGACATAATCATTTTCGGTTAATTCATCAAAGGAATAACCACTGGGAGAAAGATAGACGGTATTTCCTTTGCGGACGCTGATATTCCCTCCCGGTCCCACCGCCAGGCCCTTCTCAATAATTTTTCTACCATACTTAACCAACTCCTGCTTTAATTTTTTTATTTCTTTATCCATTTTCTCCAGTAATCAACGCTCTCTTTTAGGTCATCCAAGACCTTATATTCCATTGGCTCGAAAAATGAATGAAAGACTTCAATAACCAGAAGAATCTCCTTTGCTCCTGATGCCTTTATTGCCTCCACAGTTCTCTGGCCATCTATGATGCCAATTCTATTGTACTTTTTTGTAAATGGCCAGTGCTTGCTTGATTTTCTGTCGGTCTGCTGGATATGGATAACTGCGGTGCGAGAACCAAAATGCTTAATCCAGGCATAAGGGTCTCTATCCTTCTTTGTTCCCGAAATTGCCGCTCCATGCCCGACATCAAGACAGAGTTTAATCGGTAGAGCCGATTTCTCATTCAGTCTTTCATAAAGTTCCTCGGTTTCTTTTATTGTGCAGGGCATCTCCCGGGGAACGGACATCGGTTCAAACATCAGATATTCTAAACCTTCCTTTTTAGCAAGATGAGCAAAATGACACCAGGTTTTAATCAGTTCTTCTGTTAACTGTTTTTTTCTCTTTGAATTTTGGGAATCTTTTGCAGAAAATGAGCCGAGGAAACTTCCTACCGCTTTCGCCCCTAATAAAGGTGCCATTTTAATATATTTTTCCCACCAGAGATTTGCATCCTTTCTCATTCCTTTATCGGGATGGAGAAGAAAATGGCTCCAGTGGGGAGCGGTTCCCGTAAATAAACTATGAATGGTAACATTATATCTCTTAGCGGCCCTTTTAGTACGCAGACAAAGCCGCTTTTTCGTTTTTTCTTCAACCTTGGGGTCAATCAAATCGGAGAAAAACTGGGTATATCTTAAATTCAGGGTTTCTCCGACAATTTTTAGCCAGGCCTCTGGTTCAGGATAACGACAGGCGGCAAAAGCTGCATTCATCCCTAACTTTATCATTACGCTCAGTAGATCTTCCCCTTTTCTTCCGAAAGAATAATTTCCTTTAAGAATTTTGTGAATATTCAGTGAAGACCGTCATTGCGAGGAGTCCATTCTGTAAGCGGACGACGAAGCAATCTCAAGAAGTGAGGGATTGCCACCCCCGTATTGAATACGGGGTCGCAATGACAACATAGACGTAGTTGACTGAATATTTACAGAATTTTACCGCTGCCACTTTAGGAAAATCTAAGAGAGAAATCCTTTTCTCCTGAAATTCCCGATGCAGACTCCAGCCCGCTATTGCTATTTTCATATTTTTGCCCATCCTTTCGTTTTAATGGAATTAGAAACTGCCTCCAAAACTTTCTGACATTTTACCCCATCAAGGAAATTTGGGGTAGGCATCTTATCCTCGGCCAAATCATTCATCAAATCGTAGATCTGATGGATAAATGTATGCTCATAACCAATGGTGTGTCCCGGGGGCCACCAGGCAGAGATATAGGGATGTTCGCTCTCGGTAGCTAAAATTGTGCGGAAACCTTGAGCATAGGATAAATCCTTCCGGGAGAAAAATTCAAGTTCGTTCATTCTTTCAAAATTAAAGCTAATACTTCCCTCACTTCCATTGATCTCTATCCGATTACAGTTCTTCCTTCCGGGAGCGACCCTTGTTGCTTCAAAACTACCAAGAGCGCCATTTTTGAATTTTGCCAAAAATAAGGTAGTATCATCCACGGTAACCTTTCCCTTTTCTTT
Organism: bacterium; assembly: GCA_030672255.1. Lineage (GTDB taxonomy): Bacteria > Ratteibacteria > UBA8468 > UBA8468 > UBA8468 > DAOVGU01. The sequence goes on along the minus strand of DAOVGU010000075.1, from coordinate 1,841 downwards.
GCCCGCCTTTCCCGTAAGGCCATCCGCCTCCAGAGAAATAGGTCTTTCCTTAATAAAGGTCTTATCCATCCCGATTGCCTCTATCAATTCTCCGGCCAGGTATCGAGCCAAATCAATATGATGTGCTAAGAGGTCACCCAAAGCGCCGCTTCCCGCAATCTCTTTTTGAAAACGCCAGTTTAAGGGAAACTCCGGGTCAACAATCCAATCCTGCAGATAGGTGGAACGGAAATGGTAGGTTTTACCAATCCTTCCTTCCTCAATCAATCTTTTGGCAAGGCCAATCGCCGGTGCTCTGCGGTAGTTAAAACCAATCATATGCTTTACTCCTGTCTTTTCTACCGCTTTTAGCATCTCCTCTGCCTCCTTTAGATTTATTGCCAAGGGCTTCTCGCAGAGGATATTTTTCCCTTCTTTGGCGGCAGCAACTACTATTTCACAATGGGAGTTATTTGGGGTGGTAATATCGATTAAATCAATGTCATCCCTTTTTATGAGTTTTTTATAATCTGTCTCATACTCTTGCCAGCCAAAATTTTCTGCCGCCTCCTTCACTCCTCTTTCATTTCTCCCGCAGATTGCCTTCATTATCGGAATTGCCTTTGGTGTAAAAAATCTACCTACCTGACGGTAGGCATTACTATGGGCCTTACCCATAAATTTATAGCCAATTAATCCTATTCTAATCTTCTTCATCTATGTCTCTTTTTGTAAATATTCAGTAAAAGCCGTTATTTTCAAGTAGACGTAGGCTGGTAGCCGCAGGATTCATCCTGCGCCTGCGCAACCTAAAGGTTGCGACTACCTTTTGGTACGGTGTTCACTGAGTATTTACCTCTTTTCTATAAAAGTCATTGTAGAATAAGGGGAGGGTTCTGTCAAACTACCTTTAAGGTACACCCCCACCTACCTCCCCCATCAAGGGGGAGGGTCAGAGTCTTTTTCTTTCTCCCCCTCAAAGGGGGAGGACTTTGGATGCTTCTTCTCCTCCCCCCTGGAGGGGGAGGATAGAAGGTGAGGGGGAAAGGAAATTCCTATACTTTTTAATTACTCTTTTCCAGGAAAAAGCGTCTTTGGGTTTATAATAGGCAAGAGGGAAAGAACCTTTAACCAATTCTCTGGCTTCTTCCATAGACTTTATTATGCCAAGGGCTTTCGCCTGAATAAGGATATTTCCGATAGCGGTTGCCTCAATGGGACCGGCAACAACCGGAAGGCCGGCTGCTTCGGCGGTAAACTGATTGAGAAGAGAATTATTTGCCCCACCTCCAATCACATATATCCTGCTATTTTTCTTCTCGGTAAGATTTTCAATCATTTCATTTGTATGATGGTATTTAAGCGCTAAGGATTCATAGACTATTCTTAAGGTTGTTTCTCTATTCTTTGGAATTCTCTGTTTAGTCTTTTTACAGAATTCCTTGATTGTGGTTTCCATATTGGCGGGATTGTAGAATGAGTTACTATCCGGGTCGATAATCGCAAAGAATCTTTCTCCTTTTTTGGCCATTTGGACAATCTCATCCCAGGAAAGTTCTTTTTTATCCTCTTCCTTCCAGATGCGGCGTAACTCCTGGATAATCCAGGTTCCCATTACATTCTTTAAAAATCTGATATTTCCAATACCACCTTCATTGGTAAAATGGTGCTGGTATACCTTCTCGTTAATCAGAGGAGAAGAAATTAATTTCCCTACCAACGACCAGGTGCCAGAACTAATAATCAAGGAATTCTCCTCCTTTTCGATGGGCGCGGCGGCATAGGCGCAGGCCGTATCATGGGCAGCGGTGGCAATAATTGCAAATTGATTTAACCCAATTTCATCTGCCAATTCCTGATGA
>DAOVGU010000158.1 GCA_030672255.1 bacterium | reverse complement strand
GCATTGGCCACTCCTTTCATTATTTTGGAATGGCCATATTTTATAATCATTTCAAATCGTTTAAAAATTTTTCTTTTAAAAACGCCTGTAATATCAAGGGTTTTCACGTTTTTCTCGCTTCAACAGTTGGACAGTAGTGATATTTGATAAGACATTTGTGAAAAAATATAACTGGATAGCAGAAACGGATTTCTGGTATCGCAAAAAATTTAATATTGATTTAGACATACTCTCTGGTGATACAGAGTTAATCTTTGAAGGGATAGATTGCTTTGCCACTATTTGGCTAAATGGACAAAAAATAGCGGAAACACATAATGCCCTTATCTGGCATAATTTAAAGGTGGCTCCTAAACTGTTAAGAAAGAAGAACAATGAATTGATAGTGAAGATAAGCTCAACAGTTAATACTCTCTTAAATAGTGATCCAAAGATAAAATTGGAATGTCATGAAGAATATATGACGAAAGAATCTCATTCTTTAGGAATGTTTATAGGACGAGGTCATATCAGGAAGTCATATCCTAGCTTCTATTTAGGATTTAAGAATGCATTTCTTACACCAACAGGAATCTGGCGGGAGGTTAAACTTATTTCCTACCCAAAGGTAAAGATAGAGAATGTATGGGCAAAAACAAGGATATTGGAATTGGATAATAAGAAAATAGCCAGAGCTGAACTTGATATTGAGATAGAACTGAACGGTAATATTGAAAAAGAAGGGATTAGTTTTGATTTAAAGCTTTTAGATAAAGAAGGTAAGACAGTTTTCAAAAAGAGAAAAGAGGTCAAGGAGAAGAGTACAAATATTAAAAAGGTATTAAGAGAAATCCATCCCTGGTATCCTCATAATATAGGAGAACCTTATCTCTATAATTTGAAGGTTACTTTGACGGATGGAGCAAAAACGCTGGATTATTATGAGGATAAAATAGGTTTCAGAAATATAGAATTGGTATTAGAAGAAAAAGGTAAGAACAGGTATTACTTTAAAATTAATAAAGAAAGAGTCGTTCTCAAAGGCGCTACTTTATTTCTGCTGGACTATTTCCAATTCCGGGAAACGAAATCTAAATATAAAGAGGCGTTAGAAAAGATGAAAAAGGCAAATATGAATATCGTTGTTCTATTAGGCTCTGATATCTACAAAGAAAAAAGCTTTTTTCATATCTGTGACCAATTAGGAATAATGGTAAGTCATAGTTTTGTGTGTTGGAATACTGTCGATCTTAATGGATTTGTGCATCTTCAAAAAGAATTAAAAGAAGAAGCGGAAAAGGTCATTAGAAGATTTAGAAATCATCCAAGTATTATCTGCTTTGTAGGTGGAGTTGAGACTTATGGATATAGCTACATAAACTGGACACTATTGCGAGATGCCTGTAAAAGCTTAGTTCCTTATACTCCCTATGTCCCTGCTGATCCCTGGAGTCCTCCAGGGACAGTGAGCAAGAAAGATATGGAATGGATAAGGAAAAACCATGGATTAGACTATTATTGTAAAGGTGGTTTCAAAGCAAATCCCACCACTTTGGAGTGGATTTCTCCAGCATCCGGTTCAACAGAAGGATTTACAGACCGCTCCCTTATGTCTATAAACTGCGCTAATAATATTGGTCTTCCTACGCTTAAGACATTAAGAGAAACATGTTCAGAAAAAAAGATTAAAGAATTAATGTACAGGTTTCTTGAAGGTAAAAGCAACCTTGTCTATCCAAGAAAAAAAATATTACCGCCATTTATGCATAACAACTTAGATTTGAGCAAGATGGAGGATGTGGTCCTATTATCAGACCTTTTTGGGTCCCATAGAGTAAAGACTGATATTGAGTATTTTCGCAGGAGAAAAGAATGTGGTGGTGGAGTCTTATGCGCCTTTAACACTTTCTTGCCGGATATCTGGCATGGAGAAGTAGATTATTATTTACGGCGAAAAGGTTGTTATTACTTTGCAAAAAGGGCCTATGAAAACCTATTGATTATGGTTTATGGCAAGCCACTACCTCACAGTCTAAACTTTCATGGTGGTTATCATTTCTCATCGTTCTTGGTTCATGGCGAGCCGAAGAAAGAGGTCTGGATAGTAAATGATTATAGAGAGAAGTTGAAGGGCAAACTTACCGTTGCCCAATATTCATTTAGTGGTAAAGAAAGGTGGAAGGAAGAAAGGGAAATTGTTATCGCTCCTGCTTCCACCAGGAAACTTTATAAATTTTTACTTGATGAAAAGATGCTAAAGAGAAGATGTACTGATTTTGTTTTAGTTAGATTTAATTCGGATAAGGGTTTACAGGCAAAGAACACCTACTTTATTGGAGAATTCAAGGAATTAAAGTTGCCTCAGGTTAAATTAGATATCTCCCAAAAGAAGATAAACGAACATGATGGATATATCTGGCTTGAGTTGAAAATCAAAGCCAACAAGTATGCCAGCATAGTGAGAATTCAGTCTATGGGTGAGGATATGGATGACATAGATGTAAGTGATAACTATTTTGACATCTGCCCGGATGAAATTGTGAAAGTGGAGGTTAAAATAGTGAAGGGGGAAAAAGTTTGTATTCAGGCCTTCAATTCTAAAAGGGTATATCTGTAAATATGCAACATTTTAAAGTAAATTTATTTTAAAAAGGTGATGTTATGAAAGCAAAACAACCGAATCTTGTATTTACTTTTGCTGACCAAATGCGCGCTCAAACAACAGGATATGCTGGAGATGCAAATGCTAAGACGCCGAATCTTGATAGTTTGTCTAAAGAGAGCATTAATTTTACTAATGCAGTTTCATCTTGTCCTGTGTGCAGTCCAGCACGTGCTTCTATTATTACCGGCCAATACCCGCTTACCCACGGTGTAATTCTAAATGATGCATATCTTTCAGATGATGCAGTTTCAATAGCAGAGGCATTTAAACAGAATGGCTACGATACAGCCTACATTGGCAAATGGCATCTTGACGGTCATGGCGCACGCAGCAATTTTATTCCCAGAGAAAGAAGGCAGGGTTTTGATTTCTGGAGAGTACTTGAGTGTACTCATGATTATAATAACTCTTATTATTACGGTGATGAAAATGTTAAATTGAAATGGGATGGGTATGATGCTATTGCGCAAACAAAATGCGCAATAGATTATATGAGAAAGCGTAAAAATAACAGTAAACCTTTTCTCTTGTTTCTATCATGGGGTCCGCCTCATACACCATATGGCACAGCTCCCGAAGAATTTCAGAATATCTATAATGAGGAAAGGCTAATATTACAACCAAATGTCCCGCGAGAATCAGAAAATTTTGCAAGTTACCTTGTTGGCAATAAATGCTGTGAAGATATGCTAAGAGAGGTAAGAAGATGGCTGAAGGGCTACTTTGCTCATGTGTCTGCATTAGATTATTGTATTGGCATGTTATTAAAATCCTTAAAGGATGCGGAATTGGAAGATGACACTATTTTTGTTTTTACTTCTGATCACGGGGATATGGTTGGCTCTCATGGTTTAGGGGCGAAACAAAAGCCATGGAATGAGTCAATTCTTGTTCCTTTTTTGCTAAAATATCCTGCTTTATTAGGACATGCTTCACAAAAGATATCAATGCCATTTAGCACGCCTGATATTATGCCTACAATTTTAGACTTGTGTAATATACCGATACCAAATACAGTAGAAGGGATTAGCTATGCTGATTATTTGAAGGATAAAAATAAATTAAAAGTAGATGCAGCCTTGATAGCAACTTATCACCCATTTGGTCCATGGCATAAAGGGGTTGGGGGCAAAGAGTGGCGAGGAATTAGAACTGAGCGATATACTTATGTTCGCGATTTAAATGGCCCATGGTTATTATATGATAATTATAATGATACTTATCAATTGAATAATTTGTGTAATAAAATTGAATATAAAGAGTTACAGAATAAATTAGATGATATGTTAAATCAAAAATTAAAAGAGCAAAATGATGAATTTTTACCCAGTGAAGCGTATCTAAAGAAATGGGGGTATGTAACAGATGAACGTGGAGTTATGCCATATACTTCGTGATAGAATAGTTCTAACAGGAGAGTTGCTCTTTTCTGGCTGGACAATAAGCCAGTAAAAACGTAAATCCTCAGCAAACACCGTCGTTGCGAACACTTCCTCGTTGTCATTGCGAGGGATAAAATCCCGAAGCAATCCGACGAAGTCGTTGCGAAGCCGAAGGCTGTGGCAATCTCATCTTTTCAAAGAAGCGAGGGATTGCTTCGTCGTAAAAGACACTCCTCGCAATGACACTTCGTGTCGGATTGCCACCCCCGTATTGAATACGGGGTCGCAATGACAGATACGGGGTTTGGTGAATATTTAAGAAAAAAGAAATGGAGGAGAGGTAACATAATGAATATAGTTGTGATTATGCTGGATAGCCAAAGAGCTGATTATTTAGGTTGTGGAGGCAATAAAGTAGTTAGGACTCCAAA
>DAOVGU010000244.1 GCA_030672255.1 bacterium | reverse complement strand
GCATTGGCCACTCCTTTCATTATTTTGGAATGGCCATATTTTATAATCATTTCAAATCGTTTAAAAATTTTTCTTTTAAAAACGCCTGTAATATCAAGGGTTTTCACGTTTTTCTCGCTTCAACAGTTGGACAGTAGTGATTCCAGATATACTTGACCTTGTCGCTGGAACCATGGGCAGTAGTACTCAGGCATACATAGAAGAGTACAGAAAGATATTAGAAGAAAAAATGCGTTATTATCTGGAATACAAGGATAAAAGTGCCCAGTATGTTATCTTAGATGGAGAAAGGATAATAGGTTTTGCCTTAGCCGGAGTTATAGATGAAAAAGAACTGGATAAATATTATTTTATTGACCGTTCTAACCCCCGTGAGCCGCTTTCGTGGATAATGCTGGGTCAAATTACCGTGGATGCTGATTATCGGGGAAAACGTATAGGCTCCATGCTTCTGGATAAAATAGAACAAAGAGCCAGGGAAATGAACCTGAAAGGTGTTTACACAGGTACCAGAGGTAACATCAGATTGTTTTATGAAAAGAACGGCTTTGTTATTGACAAAGTTTATCTTAAAAAAACAAATTGAAGGGGGATTAGCATGAATGAAAAAAAGTTGGCATGGTGGGAAAAAGAACCGTTAAGGATTATCGAAGTTAGTAGAGCTTTTGAGGATCTTAGCAAAGTAGACATTAAAAAAGAAGTGGCTGCAAAGGCATTGCTTAATGGCAACATTGAACATCTTCCTGCTATAAAGCATGGTCCAGGAGCTGGGTTAACGGATAAAGGATTTTATTTCAAGACCAGGTTAGCTCGGCAAGAAAATCCTGATTATCTAAGGAAATATCTTCCTGAGGCAAAAAAGGTAAATCTGCGCTCGCTTATCTATTTTAATGTCCATTCGGTTGACCCTGAATTTGCCAAAAAGCATCCTGATTGGCTGCAAATTAAAGAAGACGGTAATCCAATAGATGATGTTTATAAAACAGGTATGAGCTTCTGCATTAACACCGGCTTTCGGGACTGGTGTTTCCAGCTATTGAAAGATCTCTGTGCCTATAATATTGACGGTATTTTTTACGACGGCCCGATATTTTTCCGGGACTCGTGTTATTGTGATTCCTGCCGGGCAAAGTTTAAAAAATTATATAGTAAAGAGCTACCGTCAAAAGCTGACAAGCAACATCCTGATTTTCCTTTCTTATTAGATTTTCAGAGTAAGAGCCTTGCTGATTTTTTAAGGGATTCCAATCATATAATTAAATCAATAAACAATGATATGCTTATGTATATGAATAGTGGCTTAAGAGCACCCAACTGGCCCACAGGTCGCATGAACCGGGTGCTTATCAAAGCGCAGGATATTCTTGGCAGTGAAGGAGGTTTTTTGTATGGGGACTTGCGCAATACGCCGCTCTGGAAACCGGGTTGTGAAGCAAAACTTCTTGAAACGCAGGCTAATGGTAAACCGCGGGTGGTGTTTGATTGTATCGGCCATAAGCCATGGACATATCCACTGCCAGAAGCAGAAATAAAACTCCTTTACGCCGACAGTCTGGCCAATGGAGCTAATGCCTGGCTTGCCATGTCTGCGGATGTTCTGCAAGAACCGGAAGTAGATGCTATCAAAGAAATCAATCGTATAATTGCCAAAAACCCTTCATGCTTTGCGGGCACAGAATCAATTGCAAATATAGCCCTAGTCTGGTCCAATGTTACCGCTAATTATTATGAAGGGTCATCTATTGCCATGGCAGATTTTACTGGTAAGATCAAAGGGAAAGAAATAGGAGATTTAGGTTCCGAATTCAATGGATTCTACGATGCTCTGTTGAGATCTCATTCACTTTTTGATGTGATTGATGAAGTCTCTTTGGAAGAACCAGAGATATTGAAGCAGTATCAGATAATAATTTTACCGAACATTGCCTGTCTTAATAAAGAGAGTGTCAAAAATCTACAGGAGTTTGTAAAGGGAGGCAAACGTCTGATAACCACTTTTGAAACCTCATTATATGACGAACAGGGCAGACGGCTCAAGAATTTTCAGTTGGCAGATGTATTTGGTGTTAATTATAAGGGAAATGTATTCGGACCAATGAATTGGGATTATATCACCCCGATTAAAAAGCACAAGATTCTAACAGGTATCACTAAAAAATTTATTCCTGCTCCCACATACGGGATCAATATTAAGGCAGAAACAGCCCAGGTTCTGATGAGATACAGAGAAAGACGCCAGGGCTGTTATGATGGTCTGCCTGCCATGTCTATTGATCCTGCAATAGTAATAAATAACTATGGTAAAGGAAAGGCAGTTTATATTGCCGGGACGTGGGGCAATTCTACATGGAAATTTCGCTTTGTTGATTATCACAGACTAATCAATAATATGATATCTTCTTTTTCAACATCTCTTGTTGCGCTTTCTGATGTGCCGGAGAGTTTAGAGATAACCCTGCGTAAAAACAAAGATGAAAAGAAGCATATTGTACATTTAGTTAATTTTACTGGACGCATGAGCCGACCAATCAAAAAGGTTCTACCCTGTTATGATGTTAAGATTGCCATAAAAAACATCAGAAATATTAAGACGATTACTACCTTGGCATCAAAGAAGAATCTTAAGTTTAAGGAACAGAAGAATGGTGCTACTTTTTCAGTTCCTAAAATAGAAGAGTATGAAGTGGTGGTTATTGATGGTAGATAATACCGATTTAATAACCAAAAAGAGTGTTAAACTATGAGGTACAGTAAAACTGTTGGAGATAGAGGAAATTATGAAATCTCGTCGGACCAAATTTAGTGATGTCTGTGGTATGATGGATGAGGCAGCCGAAGCAATCAGAACAGTTGCCGGCACCCAGGAGAGTAGATTACGCAGTTTCAAGGATCTTGCTTTAAAAGTATATAGTCTCTTTGGTGAGATTTGTGGCGATAGAGCCTGGTTAATAGATGAGGCCAACTCCAAATCCTTTATTGAAAAACTTAAGAGAAAATACCAGGCTTGGTTACCTCCTCAACCCCATCGGGAAATGTTATTAAAATTTTTACAGAATTCCAGAGCCTATGTATTGAAAGAGACAGAAGCAGGTAAAGAACCTGTGGTTCAGTTTGAGGATGGGGGCTCCATTCTGATGAGTCAGGTTCGATATGACCCGAAAATTCAGAATTTTCATCCGGCTTCCTTTAAGCCTGCGCCCACGGGGCGAGAATATCGGGAACTATCTTAGTTGGTAAATACTCAGTCAACTCCGTTGGAGTGCGTCATTCCTGCCCCTGCTTACTGACTGCAGGGATAAACTTAGCAGGAATCCAGAGAATAGATTCCCGATTACTAACTTCGGGAATGACAGAGAGGAAATTCTTATAGAGTTAGATTAGGGATGGTAGTATCTTTAATAATGAGGAGGTCATTTAAAAACTAGCCATAATCCATCGCAATTCTCTGTTCATTGACAATTTTAAGTCCGCTACTATGGTATCTGGCGGACGGTTAAGGTCTAAGAACTGCTCTGAGAGGGAAGAAAACAGAGCTTCCCCAAAAGAAGAGGGTTTTTCTCTTCTGAGAAAGGCTAAACTTGTCCCTTTGAAAAAAGGGAATAGGGGTTTTATCGGGATGACTGAAAATCCTGTTGATATAGAGGAAGGAAAGTAGTTAAATATTCCTGTTTCTGTACTTTTGGAATAGATTCAAAAGGGGGCAGGGGTAAAACTGGAGAAGAGATGACTGGAAGAATTAGAAAATTGGCTTACTTGTTTTTCCCTAAAAATCGGACAAATGTCTGCCCTAAACACAGAAAAGGTTTTACCTTGATAGAATTACTTGTGGTAATAGCCATCATCGCCATTTTAGCGGCAATGCTATTACCTGCTCTTTCTCAAGCCAGAGAGAAGGCAAGGCAGGTGGTATGTATGAGTAATCTAAAACAATTAGGATTAGCCTATATTATGTATACTCATGACTGGGATGACTGGTGTGCTGCTATTCATGTTGGCTCACCAAATGACACCTGCTCTTCTACTCATTGGTACTCGAACGAATTCCTGATGTGCTACATTGGTTGGAAACCAGGGGATGATATCTTCTATGGACCTGTAAAAGGGGTTAGAATGTGCCCTTCAGATCGAACACCTTACAATGACTATTTAAGTTATGTTGGCAATA
>DAOVGU010000266.1 GCA_030672255.1 bacterium | reverse complement strand
GTGATAACTATTCTTTTATCATTTTCTTCCTTGAAAATTGCCCTTATCAGATAGTTTTTCTTTTTCTCTTCATCAAAAACTTTCTTTTGAGCAATTTTCTTTCCTTTCCCTGTTATAATTTGATCTGGATTAAGGACAATTTCCTCAACTATATCTTCTTTTATCCCTCTCTCCTCACACTGGTTTTTGGCATGGTCAAGCAAGATTACTTTCATTTAATTTTCATTTCACCTCTTTCCAACTTCCTATCACCGGCAGATAGACCCGCCGCCCTCCAGTAAAGGCACCATAAAGAGGCAAGGTGGAGGATTTATAGACAGAGGAGTCCCAACTCACTTTAGCATTATCTTCCAATTTCACATCGTTGTTGGCTACAATCACCCCCAATATTTCATCAGTGCCTCCAAGATTATTATTATCTATAGTGATATTCCCATTTCCAGTATCACTTGAGGCAAAAAGGCATGCATTAACATCGATATCGTTGCCAATAACTTTAGTAACATTTATAGAGGCATTCCCTGCACCACCCACATTTTCTGTATAGGCAATAATAACCGCATTAGATGAACCATCTGTGATAATGTCATCATTTATTGTTACAGAGGCAGTAGCAGGAGCCAGTCCTGAAGAGTAAGCAATGATTGCCGCTTTATTATTAGTGCCATCATCTAAATAAATCTTAGGAGCAGCAGAAGCCCCTATCGTTATGCTTACTGCACTGGAAGAAGAATTGACAATAATCGGTGCTTTTTTAGTTGAAGAAGTTCCATAGATAGCTGAAGCAGCGGTAGCCAAATTAATGTTGCTTGCGGAAAGAACTGAACCTTTTACTTTTGGTCCTTGCAAGGTGATTGTCCCTACTGCTAACACGTCACCATTAATAACGGGCCCACTAATTCCAGTAGAATAATCAATATCTATACTGCCTCCTGCATAGAGGACAGTTTCTGAATACCCATCGACACCAATAGGATTTGGAGAAGCAACGCCTGAGTTAATATCTATATTCCCGTCTGCTTTAACCACACCTTGTAAATTTGGATTATTAGCACCGTCAAATTTAAGCTCAATGCTGCCCCCATTTATTACTTCTAAAAATCCTGTACTTGCCACTGCAGTGTCATTTTGGACTATAACCTTCAGTGTATCGGTAGCCGCTTTCTCAAAGCGCCATCTTGTATTAGCCAGAAGAGAACAGCCTGTAATTAAGGTATACGTCTCGTCCATTCCATCGCCCCAGTAATTTATATTTCCTGGAATAGGATCAGCACCCGGGGTGTAAGGGGGGCCAGTGCCATCATCATCTCTAATAGTTATGGTAGTGGGTCCTCCAAAGGTAGGCGCAGAAACAGAATCTACAGTGAAACCTAATGAAGGAGGTTCGCAAGAAGAAATTTTGGTTGCTGTATATTGATTTGTTCCTGCATCTATTAGTGCTAATGTCACACGAGCAATATTTCCTTTAATTGTGGCAGTTTCTGTAGGATCCATCTCTACTTTCTTGGCATATATCACATGCTTATTAAACACTTCAGCGATGCCCCCAGTATTAGCATCATCGACAGGATTTCTCACCTTGACTTTTATTATCCTTCTTTTTCCTCTATAGGTACCGGTGGAAGTGAGTTCACCCCCACTTTCCGTCACTTCATAGGTTCCTCCTGCAAAATTGATCTCTGGAATTACACACTCAGAAGGGGTACCATATGCACCTGTGTAGTTTTTATAGTTTACCCTATACAAACCATCAGCGAGGCCGGCTTCGGCAAGATTTAAGGCAATCGCACGGTCACGGCGGGAGTAGGCTCTTTTATAGGCAGTAGTGGAAAGAACGCTTACCGTGAGGACAAGCATCAAAAAGATAAAGGCCATCACAATAGCTACAATCATCGCCATCCCTTTGTTATTAACTACAGATTTTTTTCTTTTAACCATTTTAAGACTTCTTTCTTAAGGTCAAAAAAATCGTTGAGCCGCTTAATCAAATATCGATAAACTCTTTTTCGGTCAATCTTGCCATATTCATGAACTAAAATATTTCTAAATCCTACAATTCCATCGAGTCTGGAAGCTAAATTTTCGGAGATAACTCCGTAATTAAAGAGAAGAGAAATGATTTCTTCTCTTTCCTCTGGTTTCTCGAGCTCTTCCTCAATTATAATGAGATTAAAAATGTCAATAATTACCTGGATTGAAAGTTGAAGATAACGTTCAGCCAGACCAAATAGATGGAAATCCTTAATGAAACTCTCCTCACTTTTTGCTTCTTCTCTCAAACAATCTAAATAACCAAGATATTTATCCAGATTTTGAATCTTTTCCAATACCTTTTGAGAGGTTATTTTAGTCATTTTATCTTGCAGAGTGAACTCTGCCACTACAATTCCTTTGCTAATGAACGTTCAATATAGGAACGGTTGTATTCTCTTAAGAATGGTTGAAAGTCGTAATACTCATTCATAATCTTAAGTTCAAAATCTACCCGACGACCATGGTCTCTTTCTGAAATCACCTTTCCTTCCTTGATAATGACAAATTTAAGAAAGATAGAACTTATCTCTGTGAGGTTAATAACTTCTACATTCTTTCCGGTTCTATTCTGGAGATGTTCCATAAGATGAAGCCTCTTTCGAAATTGTTCTTCAGAGGTCATCCTCTCGTTGAAATAAACCGCTAGATCAAGGTCGCTTTCCTTGTTAAAACCACCCCCTATTGCTGAACCAAAGAGATAAGCAAAGGCTATCTCCTTTTCTTCAGAAAGATAAGCCACCACTTTTCTTTTTAGGTTATTTCCTATCCTCATATTAATTTAAAAAATTTAGTTCTTACCTGAACTTATAGATAAGGTCA
>DAOVGU010000036.1 GCA_030672255.1 bacterium | reverse complement strand
CAATATGTTTGTAGGATCAGAAAATACTGCCAGCAGTATGTATCTCATAATTATTGACCAATGCCTACCTCCTTCAAAGGCATAATTGACTCCTCTCAAATAGGCATTACTCATTGCTCGCCGGTGCTTCTTCTGGATATTTCTTGGGACATTCGGAAACATAAAGAATTTCTTTGTTAACTGAACACAGGCAGGAGCTGCCGTTTTCCCATCGAAACTTAGACCTTTTTGACCACGAGCATAAGCAAGAAGGGCTGGAACATGTTGAATTTCCCCAATTAAGCCAATACGAAGCCATAACTCATGATCCTTTTTCTGATAAAAATTTATATCCAACCAGTTTACCTTTTCCAAAATTCTTCTTCGAATAAATGAAGCTGGTTGGGGAATGCAGTGGTCACAATATTCTACCGCATATTCCAAATCCCATTCATGTAAATAAGACATACCGACCACATTACCCTTCTCATCAATACTACCACAATCACCATAGATAACATCCACTTCTGGGTATGTTTGAAGACACTCTACTGCTTGACTAACTGCATCAGGCATCTTCCATACATCATCAGCATTTAACCAGGCAAGTATTTCCCCTTTGCTCATCTTCCAGCCTTTGTTTATCGCGTCTGCATGACCTTTATCCGGTTCAGAAACCCATTTTATTTTGTCTTCATATTGTTTCAGAATCTCTAATGTTCCATCTGTTGAGCCTCCATCAACCACAATACATTCAATATTTGGATAGTCCTGCTGCAAAATACTTTCAATCGTCGGCACCAGAAAGTGCGCTCGGCTCAGACAGGGGATGACGACAGAAACAAGTGGTCTTTTGTAATTCATTTTTGCCATGTCCCCAGAAATTTGTTAAATGTCCTCTTGAAGTGGCGAGGTGCATGGGTCCTCTGCACAAAAATGGGCCACTTGATTCTAGCCAGGTCAGATCTTCGCCTTAATGCCTTGGGCTCTGGACAGAGGGAGAAAATTGGCATTGGCATCCTAATCCCTACTTTGGACACAAGCAAAGTAACAAAGGGCAAATCTGGAGAGTGCCGAAGGCCTCTAAGATCAGGAGAAGTCACTAACTTGTATACATAGGGAAACCCTACCTTATAAAGCATTTTTATGAGATAAGATTCTGATACTCTCAATGCTGTATAATTCAGAGATTGGTCTTCTCCGAAACTCTCCTCAAACAAAGCACAAATAGGCAATTTAGAGGGGATAACCCAAGTTTCGAGAAGAAGGTGTTTCTGTGTAAGGCTATAGAGATTTCGAATGACTAAAGATGGGTTTTCCAAGTGATATAGGAGGCCAACACAGAACACAAGATCAAAGGAACCAAGATTCGACACTGATGGGCCTTCTGCATTGTATACTAAGAACTTAACATTAGGATAACGTTTCTTCGCCTCGGATATATTGGAAAGACGCACATCAAAAGCTGTCACTTTGAGGTCTAGATTAGCCAGATAATTCGAGAATTGACCTATACCACATCCTACATCTATTGCACTCTTTAAGGATTCGGTTTTAATAAATTGTGGCAGGAATGTATTCAGAAATTCATACCACCTTTTTCTATTCTCAAGTGAGTGTTCTTCATCAAAAACACACCTTTTATTTTTGTTCACAATTGCTCACCTCCATTTGCTGGAAGAATGCTTTTGGTTGCTTATACTGAATCTCACCTTTGATGTCTTATGTATTGCTATAATATTTTCCGAATCAAAGTATGGCTTCTTCACTCCAAGAGAAGGTAAGCCTGTCTGTTCATCGAAAACATAGATGGAGTACCCATTTTGAACCAAGAAATTCCAGACCTGGCCACTGTTTCCATCCTGCTGTACAAGGGTTCTATCTGAAAGTTCCAACAGAATAATGGGGTAGAAGCGCGCCAACGTATTCACAGCTCCTTGGAGGGCAGAGTACTCTGCACCCTCAATATCCACTTTGACTATATCGACTCGTTGCAATCCTATTTGGTGTACTATATCATCAAGCCGCTCAACGCGTACTCGCTCTTTTCCTTGAAGAGCAACAGAATCATAAGCAAAGGAACCAAGGGTATTGTGGCCCGATTTTTCTTCCGTCGCCACAAGTAATTCTACCTCTCCCTGATAATTAGAAATAGCAACTTGGAGAAACCGAACATTTATAAGTTTATTTAACTCAATGTTTGCCTTCAACTTTTTGAATTCTCTCTTACTTGGTTCAATTGCCATAATAACACCTTTCCTACCGACTTTTTTCGACGCAAATAATGTATACAAGCCTATATTAGCCCCTACATCTATGAAAACCATCCCAGGCTTAAGAATCCTGTTCAGAAGGAAAAACTCATTAGGTTCATAATAGCCTGTCAAAAATAGAGAACGGCTTATTTCTTCTTCAGGGTATATATAGATTCGAAGCTCATTTAACCATCGAATAACAAATGGCTCCTTTATTGTTTCAAAAATTTTCTTCCGTAGTCGCAACACCCAACTTTTTTCTGTCTCAGCCACTCCCAATCGCCAGTTAGGATAGAGTTTCAGAGAAGCACGCTTTGCTATTTTTGAAGCAAACCTTGCACAGGAAACCATCTTAGCGTTGAATTTTTCCAAGCAGGTTGACCAAATTTGGATTTTGTAGCTCAACCCGTGAAGCTACAAAGATGCATCGTAAAGGATGCCCATTTCTCCAGTGGGAAAGGTCATTTTTCCACCTGAATTGAAAATCCCGATGTTGTGGCGATTTTCTCGGAGCATACACAAATTTAAAACCAATTCGATTAAGCGCCATCACAATATAGCTCGGGCTGGGCCGACATCCAAGCCCCCGCGAAGCTTGACTAAATGCAAGAGATTCATCCTCTATTTTCACAATAGGTAGAATATGATCGGTAACCGTAGTTTCTAAGAAAAACAATTCCTTACAAACGGACGACATATTACGCAGCGCCACAAGAGGATTCTCTAAGTGATATAACAGTCCATAGCAAAATACTGTGTCGAACTTCCCAAACTTCGATAAAGATCCAACCTCAATATCAGCAACAATGGCATTAAGGCCAGGATATCGCGTTTGTAGACTAGAAATGTTCTCTTTCCGGGCATCTACACATAGAACTTCACAACCTTTGCTAACGAAAAACTGTGCAAGATGACCAACTCCACAGCCAACATCTAATACTCTTTTTCCTTCGATCGGCAGATTCAGGGAAGCGAGATGTTCCATCCGCGCTCGATTGATTTCAATACTTTCAAACTGATCAAATGTCTCGACGCCTCCGCCCGAAGGTGCTTGAGTTTCTATTTCCTTCCTATGAACTGAGATTGGATATGGAAAATTGGAAGGTGTTCTATCACTAATGAACACTACCTTATTGATACATCGTAAGAGCCTTCTACAGCGTTTCAGTAATTTAATAAATATCTTCATTTTAACCAAAGCTTATCTATTTTAATAATCAAAGTGAAGATATTTCAAACTTACCGCTGATATTGAGAATCCCTTGAAATTGTCGTGGAAGCCCAGATTCATCTTTGGGTGAAACTACTAATTTAGGTTGTGCATACCATTCGTCTAAGGTGCCTTCCTCTCGGTCATTTGCGGTGACGTAAATCTGATATGATCCAGATTTTAGGGGCAAGCTCAGAATTGAAAATCGCACTTCATATAGACCTTCATTAATACTTATGTATTGTCCTCCGTTGTCTAGGCTGCGCATTGACCAGATAAGGCTTCCATCATCTGACCATATAATGATGCCAAAGTTAGCTTCCTTGACAATTCGTCGTGCTAATAGCTTAAACCTGAAGGTGCACTGTTCTCTTGTGTAGCATTTGTATGGGTCACCAGTTAAGGGTGAATCTAAGGACCATTTGAGGAAGCCAATTCTACCCTCAGGCACAACCCGACTTTCTCTAAAAACGCCGTTAAAAGCAGTATTCATTCTGTAATAGGCATTAACTATGCTCGCTGCATCCCCATTCAACATAATATGGCCTTGATCTAAAAGATAAACCGACCCACAAAGTCTACTGATTGCTCCCATATTATGGCTGACGAAGAGAACGGTGCGGCCAGATTTGGCGACACCATCCATCTTCCCGAGGCACTTCTTCTGAAAGGCTATATCCCCAACCGCTAAAACTTCATCTACAAGAAGGATATCGGGTTGGATGTGGGCGGCAACGGAGAAGCCGAGACGCATCTGCATCCCGGAGGAGTAATATTTTACCGGGGTATCCAAGAATTTCTCAATTCCAGCAAAATCTACAATCTCATCAAATTTTTTATCAATCTCCCTTTTTTTAAGTCCCATTATTGAGCCATAAAGAGAGATATTTTCTCTTCCGCTGAGTTCGGGATGGATACCGGCACCTATTTCAATAAGGGAGGCAACCCTTCCCTTGATGCTGATTTTTCCTTCTGTAGGTAAGGTAATACCGGCAAGAAGCTTTAGAAGAGTGGTTTTGCCGGCGCCATTGGGACCGATTATCCCTAAAACCTCCCCTCGTTTTACCTCAAAAGAGATGTCCTTTAATGCCCAGATAGTCTCTTTTTTCTTCTTACGGAAAAGATGGGTTAAATCCTCCCTTAAGGAATGATACCTCTCCTTTCCAATTCTATACCGCTTTCCAACCTTTTCTAACCTAATTACTGGCTCTGGCATTGTTGTTTACACAAATTTTTCTTTTATAAAATTGATGAGTTTCTCCGTCTCTTTCATTGAATTCTCTACTTCTTCCTTTGTAAACTCAGTCTCATAACCAAGCGGGTATCTCGTTTCGATGTAATAGCCTGTCATTTTTTCTGTTAAGGGAATAAATTTTTCGAAAGAGCTGTCAAGCTTAAAGGTATCTTTAATAAGTTTTACCAAATCATGAATCTTTTCCAATTCCCAACCTTATTGATAAGAAACCCCTTAAGATATTTTTCAACTGTCTGATGGAGAAAGAAGGCAACATCTTCAAGAGGTCTATTTTGAGCGAACAAAAACTTTGCTTCATCAAAATCCTTTTCTGCTTTTGCAAACCATTCCTCTACCTCTTTTTTAACCATATACTATCTCTCCTTTTTTAAGGATTTTAGAGATAAAACTATCCCCAATCTCTATTCTTTTTGAAAGTTCTTCTGGAGTATATACCAATATGTCCATAGCAACAATCCCATTTTCTTCACCGAGGATTCTTCTCACCTTTAATGCTCTTTCTTTATGTTTTTCATTAACATCTTTAATAATAAATAAATCAAGGTCACTATCCTTAGTGGGATTTCCCCAGGCATATGAACCAAAGATAATAATTTTCTGGGGCAGATATTCTGTTTTTATCTTTTCAACGATTTGCCTGATTAACTTTTTCCTATCCATTTTTATATGACATCGGCAAAGGACATCTCTATCTTCTTAAAGTAGCGGTAGCCAAGAAAGAAAACGATGATACTGACGATAATGGCTAAACTTAAAGCAAGGGAATCTGGAGGCAATCCCTTAATAATGATTCTTCTGTAACTGTCAATGATTCCCGCCATTGGATTAAGCAGATAAAAAGTGCGGAATCGCTCCGGAATTATGGATAAAGGGTAAATTATGGGAGAGGCAAACATCCAGAGTTGAATTAGCAAAGGTAAAGCGTGACGCACATCCCGATAATAGACATTTATGGCGGAAGCAAAGAAACAGACACCAAGAGTAAAGATAATCTGGATAAGAAGAACCGGAATAACTAAGAGAAGGTAAGGGGTAAAATGGATATGGTAGAAAAACATCATAATAATAAATATAAAGGAAGCAATGGTAAAATCCACAAAAGCGGCCAAAATACTGGATAGAGGAAAGATCTCCCTGGGAAAATAAATCTTGGTAACCAATTGTCGGTTAGTAACTAAACTGGGGATGGCAAAGGAAAGGGAGGTGGAAAAGTATTGCCAGGGCAAGAGTGCACTATAATAGAAGATAGGATAGGGTATCCCTTCACTCGGAATCTTAGCAAATTTGCCAAAGAAAAAGGTAAAGATAACCATTAAGGAAAGGGGCTGAAGAATCGCCCAGATAATTCCCAATGCGGTCTGCTTATAGCGAACCTTAATTTCGCGCAAAGTAATCTGGGATAAAAGCTCATGATATCTAACAACCTCTTTCAGGTTAAGCAAGAGACTTCTCCCTCTTTCCGGAGTGATAACTCTAATTAGATCGTTCGCCGTCTCAAAATTATCCATATGTTCAACTTATGAACATTATAACAAAGTAAAAAATAGATGTCAAGCAATTGAATGCGATTATTATTCTACTGGGGAACTCTCCAGCATTTCCTTCACCTTCAGACAACTTAAAATCCTCAACTCATCCCATTCTATATACTTAAAATAATTCCTTATTTTATATGACATCGGCAAAGGACATCTCTATCTTCTTAAAGTAGTGTCTGCTTATAGTGAACCTTAACCTCCCTTAAGGTAATCTGGACTAAAAGTTCGTGGCTCACCTCACAGCTTCCATACTATTACATCTTTTTTCCCTCCCCAACTAGATGCAATTTTTTGTAAAACAATGAGGGCTCTTATCTTTTCCTCAAAAGAGAGATTAGCCTGTTTTTTTCGTAATCTTTCTTTTTCTTCAAACAACTTTTTTAATGTCATTACTTTATTATCCTTAGTGAGTATCCTTATTTTTTCATCTTCCATTTTGCCCTTTCATAAAACGCTTAAATTTCTTGAGTAAATCATATCTCCTTAAAATATCTTTGAGTTTTTCCATATCTATCTTTGTCTGCCTCAGAAGCATCTCTATCTTTCTTATGTCTTTATCTCTGCCGGCTTTTAAAAATAAGGCTATCAAATATTCCGGTCTCATCACTTTTGTTCTGATGCCTTCAAATTCTACCTCAAGCGCATTTTCCACAGATTCTTTACTAACTCCCTCCGCAGGAATAAACTCTACTGGAACATCATCTATTATAATCCACTGTTCAACCCACTTATTATATCCTCTCTTTTTAAGATATTCGTATAGGGGAGAAAGCATCATTACCTCCCCCTTTTCAGGTTCTTTTATCAGGATAATAAATATATCTAAATCGCGAGTAAAAAAGGGTTCAACCCACTTCAGCGCGCCAATAGCCCCACCGATAGCATAATCCTTTATCAATCCTTCTCTCTTCAACTCATTCATAACTATTATTGCTTTTTTCATCTTTTATATATTCTCTCTTCCGTCAGCCCGAATGGCAATTTTCATTATCTGATTCACCTTGCGAAATTAGTTCTTTTAAACCTGTTCCTGACAGGTTCAGGAATCCATTTTTATCTCACATCGGCAAAGGACATCTCTATTGGGAATTCTCCAGCATTTCCTTCACCTTCAGGCAACTTAAATCCTCAACTCATCCCATTCTATATACTTAAAATAATTCCTTTTATATTCCTGAGAGGGAATATAAAAGAAAGAATTATCGGAGTAATCGTTCACTGTAAAGTAAGTTTCTCCTGCAAGATAATCTAAAACCTCCTCTAAATTTTGGGCAATAAAGGGTATTTTATTTTTAATCAGTGCTTCCACCATTCTGATAAAATTCTCAGCATAAGCATAGTTAGTCACTCTCAATGAATATCTCCAAGAGTTATAAGGGGGAGGGTATAGATGGATTCCATGTCTATGCCAGCTAAAAACAATTTCAAAAGGATGTGAACCTGCCCATTTGCCATTTTTACACCAGCTCATAAACTCTCTTTTACTATTCCAATTTTTAATGGAAAGCATTCCTCCATCTCTACCATCAGCCCATATTTTATACATCTGGAGAGGAGAAAGGCTCTCTGCCTTCTTCTTGTAAGCTGCCTTATAGCAGAGACCGGCAACGGTTAGATAATCATTAAGAGAGATTTTGGGAATCTTTAGATCTTTCTCAAGATGTTGCTTGTAATCCTGTAATATTTTTTCTTTCTCTCTTTTTGAGATTAATTCTCTTAAAATATACTTCCCTTTTATCTTCCCTGTGCGAAAATCGAAGGGGACAGTTCTTTTTACAACATCCCCATTCGTCTTTTTTATAATTCGTAAAAATTTTATTGTCTCTTGAAATATCATTTTGAATATTTTTTCTGCAGTTTCATTTCTCCTTTTGATGTGTAGACTACCTAAATGGAAAAAGTAGCAGAAAAAATCTCTATTGTATTTTATAATGCTGAAAGGGATGCTAATTATCTTACCGTGTCTTCTCAACGGTAAGTAGAAATTCTCCCAGCGCTTCTCATATTTATCTTTTGAAGAAAAGCAAACTTTGTCTGTAAGTTTCTTTACCAAATTGTATATTTTTGAATTTTCAATTAAATAAGGATTTAAAGAATGATTTTTGAGATGGTACTCAATTTCATAAAAGTTAATTTTAGGGTTTATTTTGGAACGCATTTTTAATTTAACTACTGGCTCTAACATTTTTTATTCTTAAGATTCTCTTTTTCTATTTTGCGTAATTTTTTGCGTATTTTTTGCGTATTTTGGCAGGATATAATGTATATTTCGTTTCCCTTCCCCAACACTGAGTAATAAACCTTTTGTAGTCAATTGTGTCAAGTCTATTGTCGCCGTTTTCCTTGAGACGTTATTTAAAGAAATGTACTCCTTGTTCCTGATAGAACCTCTCTTGATCACATAATCCATTGCTCTTACCTGTCTTTCATTCAATCCCAATTTTTCTAAATCTTCTAAAGCAGGAGGTAACCTAAAAAAGACAACAAAATCTCCTGTAATAAATTTGAATTCCGGTTCAGGAATTCCCCATTCTTTACATTCTCTTATCATATCCAAAGTTCCGCCACCGACATCTTCCACGTACTTTACCCAGAACAGTTGCTTGAATAATAATGGATTACGAGGGATTGACCTATGTTCTCTTTTTAAATCTTCTATCTTTATCGTCTCTGGAAGTAAACCAGGACTCCAAACCTCTATTCTACTATCAAAAATTCTTATCTGAACTTTTGAAGTCGTTTCGTAATCTCTGTGGGCAACGGCATTCACTATTGCCTCTCTTATAGCCTTTAAAGGGTATTGGTATTTTTCCTCTCTCTGGATTTTTCCAGGAATTACCCATATGGCTTTCTTAATGTTTTTCATCACAAAATTCATGCTCTCTTCCACTAAATTAAAAATACTTCCCTCTATACTTTCAAAATCTATGTAAGGCTTAACAGGTTCGTTACCAGAAAACCTTATGCATTTTATCTCCGATTGCAAAAACCAGGATTCTTTTGAAAATAAAAGTAATACTGCATTTGTTAATTTTTTATTCTTTGCCAACTTCAATTTCGTCAGAGTTTTTTCTATTGGTAAATTCTCGGGTAATTTCAATCCTCTCTGTCTTATTGCTTCTTTTAAAAACCATTTAACTCTTTCTTCATCAATATTTTTTAAATTTGTCTCCTCGCAAATTTGTTCATCCCAGTAAACTTTTCCTTTTGATTCTTTCGCTAACTTTCTTATCTCTGAGGAAGAAATTCTTTGGTTTGTATTGCCGACTCTTTTGTAGGCATAATTTTTGAAGAAAACTGGTTTTTCTGCATTCTCTTTTACTTCAACCACCACGATTTCTTTCTTCTCAGTTTTCTCAACCTTCAGTGATGGGAAAATTGCCGGGTCTGTGTTTCTCTTTATGTATTCCGCTAAATCTATCGTTGTCTTTTTTCCAATTTGAATTCCTTTAATTTTTTTCTTATCGGAAACTCCGATAAGGATAATTCCTCCCTTTGAGTTAGAGAAAGCCGAAATAGTTTCTCCGATCTCATCTTTTAATTGTAGGGATTCTTTAAATTCAAGTTTCTCAGATTCACCTTGCGAAATTAGTTCTTTTAAACCTGTTCCTGACAGGTTCAGGAATCCATTTTTATATGACATCGGCAAAGGACATCTCTATCTTCTTAAAGTAGTGTCTGCTTATAGCGAACCTCGTAAAAGTGTCTCTAACTTTTTTGGACATAGGAACTAATCTTAGGATCAGGGATTTTCTTTGCCCATTTTTTTGCTCTTTTGAAACTGAATGATTTAGGAAATGGCTATTGAAGAAAAAACGCAAATTTACCCCGCCCTTAATTGCAAAGGACTATATACGATGTCATTCATAATTATGTATTATAAGTTAGTTATATCTAAATTGCGATACATTTACCTCAAAGGGAACTTCCGCCGTTCACTAATCATACTATCTTCAGTAGGAATCTGGAGAGTCTAAGCCTGCATTTGACGCACTCCCAAATTAGCAATTTCTCTAAGAAGATTTAGAGAAAATGCCTTGTTATCCTTTATTTTTTGTTCAGGGTCGGTGAGGAGGAGAAGAGAATCTTTATCATCTATCCCTTCTTCTGACAATTTAGAATAGGTGATGTCCTTTTTGCCAAGATTGCGGAGAGCAATCTCGGTGATCTCCGCCAATTCCCCATCCCCAAGGATAATGAATTTCCTTCGCCCCTTTTCGTATTCGGCTAAAAGAACCAATTGGATTTTTGATTTAATTTCCTTCAAGGAATGGAAGGTATAGAGGAGATACTGATAACTTCTCCTTACCTTCTGTTTAATTCCTTGAGGAGTTAAAAGATAGCGAACCTTCCTTTTGTTCAAGCGTCCAATTTTGATATAGCCCTTGCGAATAAGCCTTTTTAAAAGAATGTTGGTCATCCCCAGGGAGAAACCAAGCCGCTGGGAAATCTCCCTCTGGGTAATTACTCCATTCTTACCTACCTCAGTGATAATTTTGAATTCCTTTTCTCCAATCTCTGAATTATCCATATGTTCAACTTATGAACATTATACATAATAAAAAAGTTTCTGTCAACTGACACAACGTGTCGCAATGACAGGCGAGGGACCTCGCTCGCAATGACGTGGTTCGCTGGATACTCGTGAGTTCAGGATAATTTCGCTGGCAGAAAAAAGGTCAGTTGCAATATAGTCCGGTTGCTTTTGCCAGCCTTTTGTTTCCTCTCTGGATTTGGTCTTTCCCGAGAGGACAAGAATCGTTTTCGTCCCGATATTTTTTCCCGCCAGGATATCTACCTCGCTATCGCCGACAAAGAAGGTTTTTTCAAAGTTGAACCCGCCTAAATCCTTCTCCGCTTTTCTAAAAAGACCAACCTTTGGCTTGCGGCAGGAACAATTATCTTCATCCTGATGAGGGCAGTAGTAAACCTTTTTGATTTTCCCTCCGGATTTCTTTACCTCCTCTTTCATCCTTTTGGTAATATACCTCAGGTTCTTTAAACTAAAGAGGCCTTTGCTCACCCCGGCCTGATTGGAAATAACCACAATCCGATAATTTGCTTTAGTTAATCTCTTCAGGGATTCCTTTGCCTTTGGCAAAAAGGAAAATTCCTCCCATTTTTTGCTCCAATCTCCTGGATAATATTTGCTAATTACCCCGTCCCGATCAAGAAAGACAATTTTTCTCATAGTAATCCGGCGGTTTCATCCCAGCCATACATAATATTCATATTCTGGACCGCCTGGCCGGCCGCACCCTTAATGAGATTATCCAGGGCAGAGATGATGATTGCCTTATTTTTGGCCAGGGTAACACCGATACTGCAGTAATTTGTACCAACAACCTCTCTTGTCTGGGGGAATTTACCCTTCGGCAAAATCTTTACAAATGGTTGAGAAGAATAGAATTCTTGATAAAGGTCTAAAATTTCTTCTGTCTTCATTTCCTTATTTAAGGAAAGATAGATGGTGGTTAATAAGCCTTTATTCATCGGAATCAGATGGGGAACAAAGGTTAGGTCTATCTGATGTCCCGCAATCTTTTCCAAGATAAATTTGATTTCCGGAGCATGCTGATGGGAATTGACCTTATAAGGCTTTAGGTTTTCATTAATCGCAGAGAAGAGAAGGGAGGGATCCAGTTTTTTCCCGGCTCCACTTGCTCCGGATTTAGCATCAACGATGATTTCGTTTTTTAGCAGTCCCTTTTTTAATAATGGGAGAACTCCCAGGATTACCGCCGTAGGATAGCAGCCAGGGTTAGCGATCAGTTTTGCTTTCTTAATCTCATCCCGAAAGATTTCCGGAAGACCATAGGCCGCTTGATTTAATAGCTCTGGATTTTTGTGTTTGGCTTTATACCATTCTTCGTAGATGGAAACGGAGGAGAAGCGGAAGTCGGCGGAGAGATCAATTACCTTTTTCCCGGCTTTTAAGAGGTCATTGACATAGAGCATTGAGATTGTATGGGGGAGGGCTAGGAAGAAAAGGTCGGCAAATTGGGAAGATTTCCCTGGATCAAATTCCTCCGCTATAATAGGCTTTGCTTCCTTTAAGAGAAGTAGTTCCTCAGGATAAGAACCTTTCTCTTTATCGGCCAGGTAACCAATTTTAACCTCTGGATGGTGAGAAAGAATCTGCAGGAGGCTGTTTCCCGTATAGCCCCGAAACCCCACAATCCCTACCTTTGATTTCTTCATAGTTAGGGGTCAGGTCTCAACATTTGACAAAAGAGCCATTTTCAGCATTCTGTCTAACTTTGTCAAATGTTGAGACCTGACCCCTTTATCTTTATCTTTTTGTGAACTGGAACTTCTTGCGGGCACCCTTCTGACCGTATTTCTTGCGCTCCTTCATCCGCGGGTCCCGGGTAAGGAGGTCATTTTTTCTTAAGGTCTCCCTGAGTTTTTCATTCTCTGCCACCAGCGCCCGAGCGATTCCTAATTTTAAGGCATCGGCCTGGGCATTTTTCCCGCCACCGGTAACTCTGCCGAGAATATCAAACTTTTCTTTACTTTCTGTAACCTTTAATGGCTTCACCACCTCTTCTTGCAAAAACTCATCGGAAAAATATTCCTCCAATTTCCTTTCATTAACCTTGATCTTGCCTTTACCCGGGGTAAGCTTTACATTCGCTCTCGCCTCTTTCCTTCCACCTTTTCCAAAATAAACCTTTTCTTTTTTCATCCTGTGTCACTTTAGCATATTGCAGGCAGCTTGTCAAAGGAGGGCTTCAAGGCAGGGTAGAGAGAAGAATAGATTCGGTAATATCTTTCATATTTCTCTACATTTTCTGGAACCGGCTCAATGGTATCGGTAACCTTAATCGTCCTTTTACAGGTCTTTCTGATATTCTCAAAGATTCCGCTGCCGACTCCGGCTAAAAGAGCAACACCGTAAGCTGGAGCCTCTTTGATATTGGTTCTAATAACCTTCTTACCAAAGATATCGGCCTGCATCTGACACCAGAGGGAGGACCTTGCTCCACCACCGGAGGCCCGGATCTCTTTAATTTCTATTCCCATCTCCTTCAGAATCTCTAAAGAATCTCTCAGGCCAAAGACCACTCCTTCCATAATACTGCGGATAAGATGCTCCTTTTTATGGCTGGCGGTAAGTCCAAAGAATCCCCCTCTTGCTCTTGTGTCCTTATGCGGGGTTCTCTCCCCCATGAGATAGGGGAGAAAGATTAACCCTTGAGAGCCAACAGGCACCTTTTTTGCTTGGCCTGTAATAAGTTCGTAAGGATCGATCCCTTTCCTTTTTGCCTCCTTGATCTCTTGCTCACAGAAATTATCCCGGAACCAGCGTAGAGAGCCACCCGCAGAAAGCATCACCCCCATAATATGCCAGGCCTTCTCTACCGCATGGCAGAAGGTATGCACCCGGCCGGCCTTATCAACCTTAGCTTTTTCGGAATGAGCAAAGATGACCCCTGAGGTGCCGATGGTAGAGGAGGCTATTCCCTTCTCAACGATGCCATTACCAAGACCACCGGCGGCCTGATCCCCGGCTCCTCCGACAACCGGAGTTCCTTCTTTAAGAGCCGTCTGGGTTGCTGTGGTTTTATTGATTCTACCACTTACCTCTTTTGATTCATAGACGGGAGGTAGGAGGGAAGAACTAATTCCTAATTTCCTTAACATCGCTTTTGACCATTTTCTTTCCCGGACATCAAAAAGGGAGGTACCGGAGGCATCGGAGACCTCAGAGGCGAATACGCCGGTAAGTCTATAGCGAATATAATCCTTGGGAAGAAGGATTTTATCGGTTATTTCATAGATTTTCGGTTGATGCCTTTTTACCCAGAGAATCTTGGGAGCGGTAAAGCCGGTAAGAACTGGATTAGAGGTAAGATCTAAAACCTTTTCCTCGCCAACAATCTGGTTAATCCTGCTACATTCCTCCTGGGTTCTCTGGTCACACCAGAGGATGGCTGGTCTTAAAACCTCGCCTTTCTTATTGAGGAAGACCGCCCCGTGCATCTGGCCGGAAAGCCCAATGCCCCTGATTAAATCAGGGGTAGCATTGACTTGAGAGATCTTTAGAACCTCTTTAATTACCTTAATCGTTGCTTTCCACCAATCAAGGGGGTTCTGTTCGGCCCAGCCTATCTTTGGAGTGAGAAGGGGATATTCCTGACTGCTCCTGGCAACGATTTTTCCTTTCTCATCGATTAAAAGTGCTTTTGCTCCTGTTGTCCCAACATCAATTCCAATAAGATATCTCATTTTAACTTCATTTTATAACTTTTTCTGGGGATTTGCAATTTTTAAAAATATAGGATAAAATTATTTTGATGGCAGAAGAAGAAAAAATTAAACGTCAGGTTGTTCTCTCGCATAAGGATGCTTTTAAGATTAGTTTAAGGAGTATAAGAATTAGATTCGGTCGTTCTGTCATTGTTACCGCAAGTATCTGCCTGGGAGTTGCTTTCCTGACTTCCGTACTGACGAGTAACAGCATTTCCAATAATCTTTTGCAGAGGGGACCTGAGGAAATAAGAGTGATTCTGCAGACGATTGAAGAGGGGTCTCGTTCCCGGCAGATCTGGTTGGTAACCCTTTCTTTGCTCGTCTGTGTTGTTGGTATTACCAATTCAATGTTGATGTCCGTTACCGAAAGATGCAAGGAAATTGGAACGATGAAGTGCTTGGGAGCGCTTAACCGATTTGTCATCGAGCTCTTCATTTTAGAGTCCGCTCTTCAAGGCGTTATTGGCTCTTTTGTCGGGGCATTCATCGGGATGACAGGAATTGTCATTCTTTTTCTTCTAAGGTATGGAGGAGTGGTTATCCATTTCCTTCCCCTTCTTTCCTTATTGAAATATTCCTTTTTTGCTGTCCTCTTAGGTATTGTCATTTCTATATTGGGTGCGGTCTATCCTGCCTATCTTTCATCAAGGATGGAGCCAGCGGAAGCGATAAGGAGGGAGGTATAAAAAATGCCAAAAGAGATGGTTGTAAGGGTAATGGACTTAAGGAAGAACTATTTTTTGGGCAAGATTCGTTTGGAGGTGCTTAAAGGAATTGAGTTGGAAATTCTTCGGGGGGAGTATATTTCAATTATGGGACCTTCGGGAAGTGGCAAGACAACACTTTTTAATATGATTGGAGGTCTGGATAAACCTACGGAAGGTAAGGTCTATATCGATGAGGTTGATGTTGCTCAACTGGATGCCTATGAACTCGCCTGGTTGCGTTGCCGCAAGATTGGCTATATCTTTCAGACGTTTAATCTCATTCCGGTAATGACCGCTTTGGAGAATGTCACGCTGCCTATGATTTTTGCGGGAGTGGGTCACGATGAGTCGGTAGAAAAAGGGATTGAAATTTTAAAGACGGTTGGTCTTGGGGATAGAATCCAGCACAAACCTTTTGAACTTTCTGGAGGCCAGCAGCAGCGGGTGGCGGTGGCGCGTGCCTTTGCCAATGCTCCTGCGATCATCCTTGCCGATGAACCTACGGGAAATCTTGACTTAAAGACCGGCAAGGAAATTATCAACCTTTTAAAAGAGATGAATAAAGAACAGGGGGTGAGTGTCATTACCGCTACTCATGATTTAAAGATGCTTGATGTCTCCGATCGTGTCGTCTGGATTCGGGATGGAATAATTGAAAGGATTGAGGAGAGAGCAGATCTCAAACTCAAAGTTGGAGAGGTAGAAGGAGAGGAAGCCGGATAAAAGGCTCGGAGCACTTTCTCGATGGTTCTCCTCGCTATCGCTCGTCGGTCAGGGTGCTCACATCTCGCACCCAATGCTATCTCGTGCTCGTTATTCCTCGCACAGCATTCGCTCGCAGAAATGTTCTCCCCTTTGGGGAGATACAGAGGGGCGCGAGTCGGTAACAAGGCACGCTTCAGGAAACTTCCTCGCCTTGGTGAAAAGAATTAAGGTTGAAAACTTTGATGCGGATTTTGGGGCTGGATGTTGGTAAAAAACGCATTGGTCTTGCGATCAGTGATCCCCAGGGAATTGTCAGTGAAGCTCTGGGTACAATTGAATGCAGAGAAGAAGAAAAACTTTTTTCTAAATTGCTTTCCCTCCTCAAAGAAAAGCAAATTGGAGAAATTATCATTGGTTTTCCTCTTAGTCTTAATGGCACGATTGGAAGAGAGTCGGAAAGAATCCTTGCCTTTATCGAGAAACTAAAGGATAAAGTTAATATTCCCGTTAAACCATGGGATGAGAGATTTACTACCAAGATCGCAACCGACCTTCTGATTAAAGCCGATCTTTCCCGAAGGAGGAGAAAAAGATTGGTTGATAAGGTTTCCGCAGTCCTTATCCTTCAGAGTTATCTTGATTCGCAAAACATCTCTTCTTTCCCGCCAGATGATTTAACTACAAAGTGTCACCCTGAGTGCTAACGAAGGGTCTCATATTAAGATTCTTCACTTCGTTCAGAATGACCATCCTGGTCATTTAATAATCTTCTTTAACCTTTCCAGAGAATTCTGTAAACTCCTATTAACAATTTTATAATCATACTTTTCCTTAAAGAGTCTTATCTCCTGTGAACTGGCTTTGGTTCTCTTTTCGATTTCATCTTGAGCCTCCCCTCTTTTTTTTAATCGCTTCTTTAGGTCCTTTAAGGAAGGAGGGAGAATGGCAATTAAGCTGGTGATTTCCGGATATTTTCTCTTTATCTGAAAAGCACCCTGACTATCTAAGGAGAGAATAATTTTTTTATTCTTCAATAGAGCGAGTTGGAGAAATTTCGCTGAGGTTCCATAGCGGTTACCATAAACTTCTGTCCACTCCGCGAATTCCTTTTTTCTTATCTTTCTTTCAAACTCTTCCCTTGAGACGAAATAGTAGTCAATCCCTTCCTTCTCGCCGGCTCTTTTTTTTCTGGTAGTATAGGAAATGGGATAAAAAATATCGGGTAAGTCTTTTGCCAATCTTTTGCAAAGGGTCGTCTTGCCCGCCCCAGAAGGGGCAGAAATTACAAAAATTTTCGTTTTTTTAACCATAGATGACAGCATAACTGTCATTGCGAGGAACGATAGTGACGTGGCAATCTCAAAAAGACAAGATTGCTTCGCCTTCGGCTCGCAATGACTACATCACTTTAAACTATTTTTCCTCCGGGGCGTTTACCGCGCCATAAGTTTTCAAATTATGCAGTATCCGAACAGCCACTTTGTTAAAACCGGGAGAGCGGTCTCTGATATGCTCCCAGTGTTTGATGGACTTATCAATCTCACCATTCTTCGCATAGGCATGAGCCAAACAACTGTCAACATAGTTGGGGTGAGGAAATTTAATGGCTTTTTCAAAATATACTATTGCTTTGTGGTAGTTCTTTGCCTTATGGTAATAGGTCCAGCCAAGTTCAAAGTAGAGGTCATACCGGTTGGGATTATACTCTATCCCCTTTTTAAGGAAGTCAAGTCCTGTTTGAAGCCAGTAGTTCTTCTCCTCTTCTGTTTTCATCATAACGTAGATGTTGTAAGCCATATGCCAGCCCCCAACGGCCCAGGGGGTGATGAAGTGGGGCTGTAAGAAGGTAATCGCATTAAATAAAGGGAGCATCCGGTAGTGCTGACCGGAGTGCCAGCAGTGGTGAACCTGGAGCCAGAGAAGGTCAGCACCAATTCCCCGAAAACCGGCGAGGATAAGACTGCCCGCAATCTCTCCCGGCATCAGAAGAAGCCTTGCCTCTAAATCCTCAACCTTCCTCTGCAGATCAATGCTTTTCTGAAGAAAGGATATCCCGATAAGAAGAATGGCAATTGTTGAAAAGATTTTTATCGCAAATTTATGGGGGTCAGGTCTCAACATTTAATAATTTAAATGCATAGGAATTTCCTTATGGTTTTGTCTCACTCAATCTAAGTAGTTACACCATATTCTGTCAGTCTTGAGGAACCACATGTCTCTACATGACCATCGGCAAACCAGCAGTCAGCCATTCCTGATTGTGTACATGACGCTAACACTCCACTTGATACTTTTACCATCTATTCCACCACAATCCTAACTACTGCTTTAGCCTTCTCTAGCGTTCTTAATCCTCTTTAGATTTCAACTCAGATAGGTACTTATCCATTTTTTCTTCTTCCTTCCCATAACGCATGGATATCTCCTCTTCAACTTCCGAGGATTTCATGCTCATACTGAAGACCTCTTCAGTCTCCCTTTTTAAATTAAGCAATTCTTTCTTTAAATCTTCCAATTCTTTTATTATTTCCCTCGTTTTAATACCACTGTTTCTAGGCTTTAATCTTAACTCTACTTTGTGAAATATTAACAGCTGATTTGCTTTGTGTCCAATTGTTTTTGCAGATAAAATTAAATATTTCATTGAAAGTTCATTTTTGTTAATTTTGCCTTTATATCGATTCAATATATCTAAGGCAATAACTGCCTTTCTCTTTATGCCTTTTATCTTTTTTAGCTCTTTCCTTACTTCCTTAGATTTCTCAAATCGTTTAATCTGCTCATCAAGACTTAATCTTTGTGCATAAATCTGAGCATAGGGAATTTCTCCTCTTAAAGAACGAATTGCTTTTGCTATTTCAGTATTGTCAATTCCAAAAAATTGAAAACTGAACCTAAGATCATAATCCTTCCTTAGAAATCTTCGTGGATGCCAAGAATATTCTGCTGTACCAATTATACTATACCAGCTTGTTTCAAAGGGTATAGCCTCAGCAGTCCACCATGTAGAGACGATTCCCAAACTGTTTTTATCCGATAGTCTTTGACAGTATGTACTGATATGGGGAAGTGCAGATTGAAAATGAGGGTAGATATACCACTTGGCTAAACCTTCTTCCCCACATAAGTAAGGTGCCCCTATTACCTTAAATCCTTTATCCTTATAAAAGTTGATATAGGGAAATGGGGTAATATATTTAGGGAATTCTTTACCTAGGTATTTTCTAAAAACAGAAAGATACTTATCTCCCAAATCTTTTTCTAAATCTATCGGTTGAGCACATTTCTCTAAAATATCTCTATCCAAATTAGATAGCTCTTTCCTCCACTTTGTTTTCCACCTTTTATCGTAAACTAAACCTCTATCTGCAGCTCGAGGTATTAAAAGAGGATTCCTTTTTGAAATGGCGCAGTAATCCCAATACATAATTATTGCATCTTTATCAAGTATGTCTACAGTTTCTGGATACCTGCAGAGTATATCATCCCATATTATCGGAATTTTCCCTCGCTCCTTTACCCAATGGCAGATTTTGTTGACGTGGTTTACATAAAGTCCATCTTTTCCTACCCTTTTCACCTCTTCTTTACATTTAGGGCAGTCACCAAGTTCTCTTGTCTCATCTGCTCCAATATGGAAGTGCTTCGTCTCCGGATGGAGTTCAATTATTTCTTCTGCTAATTCAGTAAAGAGTTTAAAAGAGCCAGGATTAAGCGGGCAAGTTTGTCTGCCTTCTTTGCCCCCCTCTTTCAGATGGGCATACTCTTTATGCTGAAGGAGATAATCTAAATGACCAAGAGATTGAAGTAAAGGAATTATCTCTATGTAGTATTTATCCGCAAAATCCACTAATTCTCTTATTTCGTCTTTAGTAAAAGCAGCTTTATGATTAAGTGCAGGATGTTTTTCATAAGAAAATTTATCTCCATATTCGATTATAAGAGTGTTTATTTTATATTGACTTAACTGTTTTATCAGTCCTTTTAAGTACTCTAATTTAGGTGTCTGTGAGCCAGGATACCATCTTAAATCAGGAACACAATGTATAAAAATCCCTCTTATTTCAAGCGCAGGATAGTCTATAACCTCAACACACGGTATAGTTTTCTTGTTTATTAACTGAATCAGTGTCTGTATTCCATAGAAGATACCCTTGAGGCTAACTGCTTTAATGTTTATCTCCTTTGCAGTTACATCTAAAAAATATCCTTCTTCTAACAACCTATCAATATCTATTTCTTTTTCATCTGACAATAGTTTCATATTATTTTTGTCAAGCATTTTAAATGTTATTATTTTCTTCTTCCCATTGCTCTTACCACCTCTAATAATAGATATCTTTTCTCTAAGAATTTTTTCTAGCTTCTCAGACAGAATCTTGACAGCAAAAGCAAATATGTTATTGCATTTTTCGTCAGTTATTATCTGGCAGTTTTTATCTATCACAAACTCCTGCTTTCTTCTAAATCTAATCCATTGTGGTTCTGGAATAATTTTTATCTTTTTCATTATGATGCTTCCTTTGTTTATTCGCGGTATCTGCGTACTTTATCCATCCAGCAATTTGCTGAATCTATGTCCGGAACATTTCTTACTTGATAAAAAACACCGCCTAACAGACGATGATCATTCATAGCACTACAAAAATCTTCAAATTCAACTTCAATTATGATTGGGATATTTTTTGTGTGAGTTTTTATTTTTCGTAGAATCTCAAAGGCAGGTGGAGCTCCTTTATCGTCCTCAAAGTATATTACTTTAAGTCCTTTAATCGTGGAAATAGATTCTAAAAGATGATGCCCATTACTATGGATATGTAATATACCTCCTTCGAATTTACCAAAAATTCTTTCAACAGGTTCTCGCCCCCATTGCTCAAAATATTCATCCGATGTCATTTGAAATGGGTCTATACTTTCTGATACGATCCGCCCCGGAACCCATTGTGCGAAATTGCTACACGTTCCACCTTCCAAGAGTGGAACAATATCAAAAAATGTATTCTGAATTTTTACATTCAGATCAAAGGCAAAGTCAACTGCTTTATGAATCATATCCGGTTGGTCAATCAAATCCATGTAGGTCTTTGTTGCTCCAAAGAGCTCAAAAACAAAATTGAGGCTATCAATGAGTATAAAATGACTAATGCCGAATCGTTGTGCTGCTTTGGCAACGAAGATCTTCAATTGTCGAATGTACAGATGAAACCATTTATTGTTCTGATCGAATTTTAATCCTTCAAATTCCGACCAACTTTGCAAAATAGGGGATACCATTGAAGATATCCAGCCTGTTGAAGGATCACATATAAATTGTACCTTACCACCTACTAATCCTCCATATAGCCCTTGATCCATTTCAGTCAAATAGGCACTCGGGATTGAGTCATCCTGAATTTTAATACGTTCATGCAGACAGGCATCCCAAAATGTAATTCGTTCGTTTAAATCGGGATATTCACAATATCCAGCTATATGTTGCTTTTGGAAATTTTTCAGTGTTAAACTTGGTACTTCCATAAAACAAAAAACTTGGTTTTGCCCCTTTTGAGTGTAAAACTGTCGCAATCTATCAATAACATATTTCCCATTAGGACAGTAAGTTAATTCAAAACTCATTTTGATCTCCTAATCGTTCTCTTTCTTGCCAATGCACCTTATAGTACTTACCGCTTAAAATGAACTCCTTGTTGATAGCGAAGACCAATCCCGTCTTCAGCCTGACTACCTTTGCGAATATTAGTTAGAAGGTGCTTTATCGTTTCCAATCCCATATTTGTAAGAGGTTGTGTTAAAAAAGGATTGAGTTTATTCCACTTTGTTAATTGAGATTGAGTCCAATTCTCCAGAATAGCTTCCATCTTTGATGTTATTTCTGGATAGACATCCGCAACGTTCTGAAGTTCTTCAGGATCATTTTGTAGATTATAAAGTTCTTTAGGAGGTCTTCCATAACCTAGCGCTAATGAATCATGCTCAATGCGAATGAATTTCCATTCTTTAGTACGAATGCCACACCGTGGTTGATAACTATGTTCGCTAATCTCAATCCAATCTCGCGTCTGAGAAGTCTCTCCCTTTATAAGGGGTAATAAGTTAATTCCTTCTAACTCATATTCTATATTTGGCTTCTTACCCACAATACCAAGCACCGTAGGTAAGATATCTACATGTTGGACCAACTGGTCAAATACTAAACCTTGAGGTAATCTCTCTGGGTGGTATAAGATTAAAGGGGTACGCAACACATTGTCGTATAAATCTAAATGACAAAAGCGAACTGCTTGTCCTAAAAGAGTGGAATTAGGTTCATTCATAATTTCTCCATGGTCAGAAAAGATTACCAATAGTGTCTTTTCGGTAAGTTCCAAATCTTTTATTTTCTGAAGAATCCTACCTATCTGTTTATCTACATAGTTTATCTCACCATCATATAAAGAAATAATTCGCTCAGCATCTGTATATTTTGTACGTTCCAGATACGATTTACCACCAAATAGACTTTTTCGCCAGAGGTCTAAGCTCTTATTATTTGGGTCCCGTGCCTCCTCATCCGTCCCTGTGTAAAAGATATCATGGTTAGATGGTGGACGGTAGGGTTGATGAGGGTCCCAGAAATGGATAAAAAGAAAAAAAGGATCTTTTTTATATTGTGCGATAAGCTCAATAGCCATATCTGCTACTTGTTCAGCTTTAGCATTACAGGGATTCTCATCAGCTTTAGTAGTGCTGCGGTAATCATCGTAACCACGTCCTAACCAAGAACGCATATGAATAAGATTATCCACAGCAAGAGTGCAATAACCCAACTGTTTAAGAATTTCGGGTGTAGTTAATAATCCAGGTTGTAACTCTGCTGAGCCATCGTGGGCGATAATATTATGTGTAATGGGATACATTCCAGTAGAAATAGTCGTAAAACCCGGCTGTGTGCAATTGCTGTGGCTAAAGGAGTTAGCGAAACGAACTCCCTTATCTGATATTTTATCTATATTGGGACCGGTTAACTTGCTATATCCATAACAACTTAGATGATCTGACCGTAACGTATCCACGGCTAAATATATTATGTTCATCTTTTACTCCCTCCTCCATATGTTAATTGTAACTATTCACGCCTACATCCCATTTACAACTCCTTTCTCATCTGTATCCCTCTTTCTCCAGTTTCCTTTCTTTTTCCAGAATTTTGCCCGGAATTGAAAAGTCTTTAATGTCCATATAATAAATGCCTTCACCGTAATAGTTCTCATTTATCTTATATCCACTGCGTAAAAAGAAATCCAGAGCTTTTTTATCATCACTATCTACCCCAAAGGGATAGTAAAAATATCCTGGCGCAGAAAAGCTTATTAATAACTCTTTCTCGCCTTTTTCTTTGGCACCGTTTTCTATCTTCTCCAACAGTTCTTTTCCTATTCCTTTATTTTGATATTCTTTCTTTACACAGAGAGAATGAAGGAAATCTGTTTTATCTCCTTTAGTAATATGAATTCCAAAACCTACTATTTCCCCTTCTATAGCAGCAACAAATGTTTCGTTAAAAGAGAAATAAGGATTTTTTATAAGTTTCTCGTTAAAGAAATCTGATGTAATCTCCCGATACCATTCTCCTGAAAAAAGTTCATTTAAAATATCTACCATTGAAGCAATGTCTTCTTCTTCCATATTTCTATACCTTATTCTGTAAGACACCATAATTTTTCCCATTAAATCACTGTTCCTTTATTTCTTAACACCGTTTTTAGTTCATTAACTGGCACCATTCTTGCCCGCGCGTTTCAATCTCAGCATTAGTGAGCGATTTTACAGAGGTGCCATCAACATTCAAAAGATTGGTACCATTGATAAACAAGAAAGAGGAGTGTGGATTGTCGGGTGCCCCGCGTTTTTTTACCCTTCCCCATGAGAAAAGCATATCTGTGGGGATTGACCACTCACCATTTTCACGTGCTTTTCTAATCTTAGGCATAACCTCTGTATAACTTTTAGGTATTCTGGTAATATCGACATTTCCAAGCATAATTTCCAAAGTGAAGGGCTGTAATTTATTGTCTCCATCACGACCCATTGAGAATTTCGCTCCAGCCCTCACAGCTACATCACCATCTCCAGTAGCATCGATGATGACTCTTCCCATAATTGCTTCTCTCCCAGATTTGCTCTCTACAATTATTCCTATTATCCGATTTGCTTCTGAAATCTGATCAACGACAAGTGAATGTAGTAAAATCTCAACTCCGGCTTCCATGGTCATCTCCTGACATACCATAATCATACTCTCTGGATCAAAGACCATGCTGTGAGTGTCGGAATTTCTCATGTCAGCACCGCCAAAGCTTTCCAACCGGTGGAGAAATTCGTGGGTAATTCCTCCAACAACAACCTCTTTTCCATCATAGATAGGTCCGAATTCAACCATCATACCTGCCGTAGCAGTACCACCGAGAAAACCATATCGTTCAACCAATAATGTCTTTGCGCCTTCTCGTGCAGCTGCAATGGCAGCAATAAATCCTGATGGACCTCCTCCGCATACTATAACGTCATAACTACCCACTACTGGAATTTTTCGCTTTCTTTCAAGTAAATATTTGATAAAGAGATTATTTTCTAAGTTATACATTTTAAATTATACAGATGTAGTAGGTAATGGTGAATTAATACAGTTAGGCTTATAACAACATTTTGTCAAATGTTGAGACCTGACCCCTTATATTTCTCTTTTCTGGAAAAAATAGATACCAATCAAGAGGGCAATAGCAATGTAGATAAGGCTATAACCAATCGTCTTTGCCAGATAGTTCCACCTTACGAAGATATCCACCGCCACCTTATCCCGGATATTGAAATTTTCAAAGTTGGGAATGATATGATAGAAGAATGTGCCGGCTGCCTTTAATACTGCACTTTCTGTCTGCTCCATCAGGGAATGTCCATAACCAATCAGGTGCCCGACAAGATAGAGGAATAAGGAAAAGATCATCGTGAAGGCAGGGGAGGCAAAGGTGGAGACGGCTAAAGCGATAGCAGCGATAAGAAAAAGTTCAAAGAGGATGAGGATGAGTGCTTTGAATATTCCGGAGCTGACTGTATGCTCCTTAAAGAGAAGGAGCCCGATGAAGAAAATCGCCATCAGCAGAAAGTTTAAAAGGGTTGTGAGAGAGAGACCTAAGAATTTCCCTAAAACAAAGTCCCTTCTTTTTAATGGTTTGGCAAGAAGGGTATATAAGGTTTTTTTCTCAATCTCAGAACTGAGTGCTCCGATGGCACCAAAGATGACGATGAGTGCTCCAAAGAATTCAATGGTGGAGAGTCCCACATCCTTAATCATCTTTATTTCTTCTCCCGGGGTAAGGAAGGAGAAGAGTCGAGAGGAACCAATTAAAATGAGGCCGAAGACTAAAAGAACCTGCAATCCCTTCTTGCGTAATAATTCCTTGAAACTATTTTTAGCAATAACTACTGGCTTATACATTGGTTTCTCCAAGGAAGAATACTATCACGAATGTATCGAATTACAGCGAATTACTCGAATATTTCTTTATTCGGGATATTCGCTACCATTCGTGTTATTCGTTTCCTCTAACTGTTTTAATAAAGAAATCCTCAAATGTTTCCGTCTTTCTTTCTTTTAGAAGTTCTTTCAATCTTCCCACTGCCAAGAGTTCTCCTTGATTGAGAATCCCAATTCGATCGCAGATTCTTTCTACCTCAGATAAAAAGTGGCTGGAGAGAAGAATTGTTTTTCCTTCCTTCTTTAATCTTAACAGGAGGTCTCTTGTTTCCCTTCCTCCGATAGGGTCTAAGCCGGTTGTCGGCTCATCCAGGATAAGAAGTTTAGGGTCATTGAGAAGGGCGCAGGCTAAACCAATCCTCTCCAACATTCCTTTGGAGTAATTCCCCAGAGCCATATGCTTTACTTTTGTCAGTCCAACGGTGGAGAGTAATTCCTGAGAGCGCCTCCTCTTTATATTCTCCGGGAGGTCAAAAATATCTCCATAGAAATCAAGAAGTTCCGAGCCGGTAAGGTATTCATAGTAATAAGGATTTTCCGGCAAGAAACCGATATCTTTTTTCACCTCTACATTATCCATCCGTTTCCCCAAAATTTCCACCTTTCCCTTTGTCGGAGAAGTAAGCCCCAACATTGTTTTCAAAAGGGTTGTTTTGCCCGAACCATTGGGGCCAAGCAGACCAAAGATTTCCCCTTCCTCAATTTCTAAATTAAAATCGCGCAGAGCAATAACTTCTCTTCTTTTAGATAAATGGTAAATCTTGGTTAAATTTTCTATCTTGATCACTGCACTCATATGGGTATGATTATATCCGAAAGATATAATCTGTCAACTCTTTTAATATCTCCCCTTTCTTTCCTAAGGAGGAAACTTCTTTTTCCATCCTCTTCTTTAAAGTTTTTAGCCGGGTAAGAGCAACATCTTCTTTTTCTTTCAGTTCCTTATCTTTGAAGTCATCATAAATCTGATAAGCGCAACCAAAGCATTTTCCAAACTGGGTAAGATGCTTTATTCTTTTTTCATTTGCTCTGGCTAAAATTGCGCCGGTTTTCAAGGAAACTGTAATGAGATTGCCGGTCTTATGCTCCCGGATATACCTTATCATTGTTTTGTTTGGGTTCTTTTCCTGGTACTGGAGGTCCGCAATCTGGCCGGCTACCATTCCTTCACTGCCAATTGCTTGGGAAACTTCCGCAATAATTTGATGATTTTTCGTCCTGGCTAAAATCTCAAAGGCAAGAGTGAGTAGAGCATCTCCGGCCAAGATTGCGGTTGCCTCTCCAAACCTTTTATGGCAGCTTTCTTTTCCTCGGCGGAAATCGCTATTATCCACACTGGGGAGATCATCGTGGATGAGACTGTAGGAATGAATTAGCTCAATGCTACAGGCAAGAGGCATCGCTCTTTTAAGGTTTCCTGCGCAGATCTCGGCAGCGATGAGAACCAGAAGAGGGCGCAATCTCTTGCCCCCAGGAAACACAGCATATCTCATCGCCTGATGGAGACTCTTTGGTCTCTTCCGGCTCGAGGGTAAGCAACGGTTTAAAGCCTCGTTAATCAATGCTCTCTTTTCCTTCAAGTATTTTTCAATCACCTTTCCATTATTTTTGGACCTGTCATTCCTGCGAAAGCAGGAATCTATGAGGTGGATTCCCGCTTACTGATTGTGGGAATGACCTCTTGTGGGCTAAATGGTTCTTTCTTGATCTTCCCTTCCTTCTCCTTTACTAAAATCTCAATTTTCTTCTCCACCTCTCCCAATTTCTTGGTGCAGAACCTCACCAGATTAATCCCCTCTTCGAACTTCTTCAAAGAGTCTTCCAATGAGACCTCTTCCCCCTCCAATTCCTCCACTATCTTTTCCAATTTGGCAAGCGCATTTTCAAATTTCATTTCTTTCATTTCTATCCACCTCTTTTACCTCAGAAAGGAAACTACCCTTCCAGAGTTTTGTTTTTACCAAATTTCCCTTTTTTATTCCTTTGATATCCTTAATAATTCTTTTTTCCGGATGGGAAAAGGTGACCGAATAACCACGCTCTAAGATTCCTAAAGGGGAAAGATTATTGAGTTGGCTGCTTAAATTCTTTAACCTTTCCTTGATCAAAGAGATCCGACGGCTGGTCGCATTCTTTATTCTTTCGAAAACATCATCAATCCTCTGAGTGAATTGCCGGATAAATTCCCTTGGTCGCTGCAGACCATAACTTGCGGAAAGATTCTTTAGATGCTCCTTCGAGGAATTGACTCTGTTCTTGATATTATAGAGAAGTTGGTGAAAAAGATTTTCTACCCTCTCCAAGATCTCCTCCCTCTGGATGGAGCAAAGTTCTGCCGCGGCCGAAGGTGTAGGAGCACGAAGGTCAGCCACAAAGTCAGCGATGGTGTAGTCAATCTCGTGACCCACAGCAGAGATGATGGGAATTTCAGAGCGATAAATGCTCCGGGCAACGATTTCCTCATTGAATGGCCAGAGGTCTTCAAGGCTTCCTCCTCCTCGGGTAAGAATAATCGTCTCGAATCCTCCCATTTTGTTCAATTCCTCAATGGCTCCAGCAATCTGGAAGGCTGCCTCCTTTCCCTGAACGAGCACAGGATTAATAAGAATCTCCATCTTCGGATTGCGTCGGTTAATCACTTTGAGAATGTCCCGGATGGCCGCTCCGGTAGGGGAAGTAACAATAGCAAGATGCTGAATAAGAAAAGGGATTGGTCTTTTATGTTCTTCAGCAAAGAGACCCTCGGCCTCCAATCTTTTTTTCAACTGTTCAAAGGCAAGTTGCAGGGCGCCAAGACCTTTTGGTTCCACTCTTTCGGCGATGATCTGGTATTCTCCCCTCCTCTCATAGACGCTGAGACCGCCATAGAGAAGGATTTGCAGCCCATCCTGCAACTTAAATGGAAGATAGGTTGCAAGCGGTTTGAAGAGAGCGATATGAACAAGAGCCTCTTTATCTTTGAGGTCAAAGTAGATGTGGCCGGAGGAGGGGATGCGGAGATTTGTGACCTCCCCCTCAACCCAGACCGCGGGAAACTTCTCCTCCAGAAGCCTCTTAACCTCTTTGGTTAATTCTGTAACGGTGTAGATATGCGGTTTTTGGAGATTGTCAGTTACCATATGTCAATTACATTACTATTCCACACTCTTTTTTAATAGTGTAATCCTTCAAAAGTTTTACCTGAGCAGGGATAGAATATCCCTCTTTTTGCTCTCTACTACTCACCCTTGCATATATTACCGCTTTCATTTTCTTTGTTTAGAAATTTTTACATCTATCCTAATTTGCTATTCTAATTGCATAACCATCGCAATACTTTTCAATCTTACCTGATTTAATACAATCCTTCCTTGCATTATTAGCAATCCCAACCCACCTTGCCTTCTGGCTCGGTGACAATCCTTTAATTTTGCCTTCTACATCACTAACAGCCCAAGGCATTTCCCCTCCATTTACTTTGGCTTTTTCCTTTCCTTTTTCTTTCGCAATTTCTCGTAAATGGCTTCAGTCTTGTAAAGTTCACTATCATCAATATAGGGCTTCTTTTTGCTTTTCTTGTTCATAGTTTTATCCTGCTATACTTAAATCCAAATTCTTTTGACAGTTTTTTCCAAATAACGTACTACTGATTAAACTTTGCCCATTCATTGCTCATAGTTCCCGCATCTATCTTTGGTTGCCAAACCCTTTTTAATATTGCACTTCTAGAAGAGGCTTCTGATACAACCCTGTTTATAGATGCCCATCCTTTTCATCGGTTAATTACTAAGAACCAAACTCTGATAATTAAGACTATGAAGGCCATACCAGCGCTTACATAAGAAATCCACCCTGCAATTTCTAATCCTTTTTTACTTCCTACAAGTTCCTTTTGTGTTTTCTGTTTTTCCTCCAACTTCTGCGCATGCTTCCATACAATTCCTTGAAGTTCTCCAATAGCTACAATTGATGAAATAATAGCGATTAGAAACAGTGTTGTCGAAATTCCGTCCCAAATGCTTGGGATATATCGCTGAGATGTGATACTTCCAAATACTATAGCTAATGCTATTCCTGAAACAGCAATTATTGTTTTTAAAAGTTCAACTAATATCCTATCAGAATGTCTCGCATATTCAGAATTTTGCCTTTCCAAAAGTCCTTCTTGTTTTTCCATTATCTGATTTTATTATTATCCCTAACTGGAGCAATAAATTTTGTATCTTTTCTCCTTTTCTCTAATGCTTTTCTCTTCCCTGCCATAAACATCTTTTAACCTTTGCAATTGTTTACCATTTGCTTACAAAACTTTCGTAATTTTTGATTGGTGCAATAAATTTTGGTTCTTTTACCGATTCAAACCTCTTTATTGCACTTTGAATTTTAAGTCGTTCTTCTTCTCTTAACTCGTATATATTGTCAGTTCCCTTGGTTTCTACTACAAAATATACTTTTTCCTTTTTGTGCCCATTCTCAATTTTTTCTACAACAATAGCCCAATCAGGTGTATAATTCCCGGCAGGTGTTTCTATTGCATACCAATCAGGCAGTTTTATGAATAATTTTATCCGAGAGTCTTTATCAAGTGCCTCAGCAAACTCTTCCTCTATATTTGATTCTTTAATTATCCCACCATAAATTGATTTTTGTACTTTTAGTACATATTTGCCATAACTTGCTACTTCTTCCTTTAAAAGACCAACATCATAACTTTCTTCCAAATCAATATATTTAATCCCTTTCACTTCAAACTCTTTCTTACGCTCTTTAATAATTTCTACGACTTTTTCTGCATATTTTTGAGGATTCAAAAATAAAAGATTAAGATTATTAGAACCTTCTAATATTTTTAATATTGTATTTTTAGTTAAACTGGTTTCTCTTTCAATAAATGTTATAAGATTAAGAACTTTGGTTAT
>DAOVGU010000254.1 GCA_030672255.1 bacterium | reverse complement strand
CCTCCTTTTCTCGAAAGCAATTATTTACCGGTAGTAATTCTGAAGTTCCAAAACAATCTTATCTATCAAAAAAAGGTAAAGTTCCCTTTTCTGTGAAGCCGTAATTCTTTCGGTAACCAGCCTTTTGCCTTTTTTTAAGATGACCTTCTTTATCACCCCGGTATTCGCCTCTATTATCCGCAGATTAACGAAGGCAATAAACTCCACTCTTTTGGAGATGGTAGTCTCATAGCCAGTGGTGCGAACAAAGATATAATGGTCTACCTTTGGAGAAGAGCCATACCCTTGACTTTCATCAATAATCTCAAATATCCCTCTGGAGGAAAGTTTCTGGATGAGAACATCCACCATTTCAGCACAGAAAGGTCCTGTATATTTTTTAAAGGAGATTCTGTATTTTTTCTCCTCTGAGCTTCCAGATAAGCCTGGGATAAGAAAGAGGATGATAAAACAGATAGCACAAAATTTCCCCAAAACCTTTTTCATTTATTACCTCCGCAATTACTTCATCTTGTCGGCAATTTTCTCTACTGCTTTTACAAAGCGAATTACCAGGGAAATCATATAAACTACAATCCCCAGCCAGATAAGCGTAAAAACTGCTCCCACTGCACCTCCTACCATTGCGCACCTCCTTTTTAGTACGCCCTGCAGGAATCGGTCTCCTCACTTCGCTCGTCGGTCAGGGCGCTCACCGACTCGCGCCCAATGCTATCTCGTGCTCCTTATTCGTCGCACAGCATTCCTGCAACCTACGGTTGCTGGTTCTCACTGGCTCAGTACGCCCTGCAGGAATCGAACCTGCAACCTTGACATTAAGAGTGTCCTGCTCTACCGATTGAGCTAAGGGCGCTTATTCAATTATATCGTTGCTACACTTACCTTTTCTGAAGGTTGCTCTTTTTGTGATTTCTTTGAAATACCCTCCAGTGCCAAATTAGTGCCAACTTTATCCTCTAAACTGTCACTAAATTGCTTGCAGAAATAATCAACCTTCGCTCTCTTATAATCAGGAGATAGGTGAGTATACCGGAGGGTCATTTTAAAGTCCTTATGACCCAATAATTCCTGAACCGTTTTTAAGTCTATCCCCGTCATAACAAGCTGGGAAGCAAAGGTATGCCGTAAGTCATGGAACCTGAAATCT
This sequence comes from bacterium, assembly GCA_030672255.1. Taxonomy (GTDB): domain Bacteria; phylum Ratteibacteria; class UBA8468; order UBA8468; family UBA8468; genus DAOVGU01. The sequence goes on along the minus strand of DAOVGU010000254.1, from coordinate 16,603 downwards.
TTTACCCCTGCGTTTTTCAAAGCGGCAGCGAAAGACTTTCTCACATTTCCGTAAGGTTTTCCGTTCTTCTTACAAAACACATAGGGGCTATCCGGATTTCTCTTCACTCCAAGAAGAGTAGAATAAACAATATCATTTATGTAAACCTCTCTTTTTTCACCATTCTTGGTATCTAAAAGATATATCATTCTTTTACTAAAATCTACATCTTTCCACTTCAGATTAAGAATTTCACTTTTTCTCATTCCGGTGAAAAGAGCAACTATAATGATAGGCTTTAGATGTTCTGAGCAGGCATCAACCAATTTCTTTATCTCTTCCTTCTCTAAATATCGTAATCTCTTGTTGTCTATTCTGAAAAACTTCACTTTAGTGCCAGGATTTTCTCTCATCTTGCCCCATTCTACTGCCTTTGTGAAGATATGCTTTGGCAGGCATTATATCTCTCTCCTGAGGCTTCTGACTGTGTCTTTTATTCTCTTTATACTGCTATCTATCATCTTGGTGTATTCCCGGATAGAACTTTGATTTTTTATCTTTTTTAATAGTCCGGTTGCTGACTGTATGACTTGCAAAGGATTTAATGTTTTGTCCTCTACTTCTTCTACAAGTTGCCTGACAAGAGAAAAATCTTTCCCATTCAGATTGTACAGGATATCTTCTTTGGTAATTACCCCCAGCAGACAATGATCTGAATCCACTACAGGAAGCTGGCTTGTATTTTTTCTTTTCATTAACAAGAGAACCTCCAATGGGGCCATTTGCGGAAGAACCATTGTTAATTCTTTTCTCATTGCATCCTGGATGAGTCTGTTGGGGTGATGATAGCTCAATTCCTTGGAGGCAATCATTCCCACTACTTTATTGCTTTTCATTACGGGAAATCCTTTTATTTTGTATTTTTGCATTTTCTTTATGGCAGAATCCACGCTGTCAGAGAGACTGACTGTTGGAATTTTTCTTTTTATTATGTTTTCAATCGTTTCCATTGTATTATATTTCAATTATTTTTCTGACCAGAATCTGGGCGTTCAGCTTGATTTTAACAACTTCCTCCTCGGTTATAATTTTTCTGGCTTCCTCTGTTATCAAAGGAATCAGGTGTTCTCTGGGAACTATGTGTAATATTTTCTTTCTGACCAGAATTGCCTCTATAACCCTGTCTTTTACGGGAATCAACACAAATTGCTCGGGTGCTGTGGAGTCCGCCATTTGTTTGGCTGCTTCAGAACCTATAGGAGCTCTCTTGCCAATTACCAGTGCATCCCGCATAGGAGGTATTTCAAATTCAGAGAAAATCAAATCCAGCTCAATTCTTTTCTTGGGAATAATGCTTTTCGGTGTCTCTCTTCTTTTTGTCATTTCCTTCTGGGAAAAATTTGTTAACTGCTCCTACCTCTCAATTATACTCCTTTTTTGGTCTTTTGGTCAACGACAGGAAGATTAAGGCTGTTGGCTGAAATACAGAGAAGCCAGAGATATTCTTCAGGAATTGATGGGGCATAAACAAGAAGAGGATAAAAGAAGTGACAACAAATTTCCAGAGACTACTTGCTTTGCCAGTGGAGAAGTTTTCTCATTATTTCATTTTTTCTTTCTCTCAGTCCAGCATGAATATTGGCCATCAGCATAACTATAATTGCCAGGATAAGAACAAACCAGTTGTGAAGCCATAGCCCATAAATGGCCAATGGCCAACCGAAGTCAATCAGAAGGAAGCAAAAGAGGCAAAAGTTTCTGCAGAAAAGATTGGGAATTTTGTAAAAAATCTTTTAAAGTCCTTTTAAAAACCCAAAACTAACTGACTATAGGAATGGATGTATAAGATGACATTGAGTGTTATGTTGTGTTTAATTTTGATTGGGATAGTGTGCCTCTTTTTAGTGAATCTCCAGATGAAAAACGACAGAATCAATGATATCCTTATGTCAGAACTTCAGTTACCTACAAAAAAAGTTGACAAAGGGAAGGATTTAAGGTATAAATATTATTAGCAATGAATCCCTCAAAATTATTCTTTACTCCCGAGAAAAAGAAGTTAACCTCTAATAAAAGTAACTTTACCCCCCCCCGAAATCTACATCTGACAAGAACCAAAAATCTAAAGAATCCCCAAGAAAAAAACCCGGGTATAAATAAACTTATCCCCGGGTTTTTATTTTATTGTATGGAATTTCAAAGTTATTTCTTCGCAACCTGAAGGTTGCGGCTACCTGGTAGTCGCAGGCTTTAGCCTGCGCTAATTTACCGAGATGGAACTGAAAGTTAATTTAGTCCAGAGTCAGAGATTGTTTCTTACCCCCAGGATGGAGCAATCACTTCGTATTCTCCAACTTTCAGGGATGGAGTTGAGGCAACTCATTGAGGAGGAGTTAGCCAATAATCCTTTATTGGAATTAGAAGAGGCAGATGAAGAGGAATTTCAAGCCCATATTGAATACGGGGGTAAGGGTTTGATTCATCAAGCCCGCGGGTCGGATGAATCCGACCCCTACAGATTACAAGACCGGTTAGAAACGAAATTCCTGGGGGGTCAAGAGGAAGAAAAACTCTATAATTTTCGGGAAAGTCTGGTTACTCAGGCCATAACTTTACAACAAAGATTATTGGATCAGTTAAGGCTAGAGACAGATTCAGAGCCAATTCTTAAGATTGGTGAATTTCTTGTTGGCAATATTGATGATTCCGGTTACCTTCAAATTTCGTTAGAGGAGGTTGCAAAATCACTATCGGTACCGATACCAAAAGTGAAAAAAACTCTCTCTTTAATTCAAAGCCTGGAGCCTGCCGGTATTGGTGCCAGAGACCTTAAAGAATCTCTTCTTCTTCAACTGAAACGCCGCAAAAGAGAAAATAGCATAACTGTAGAAATAGTAAAAGAGCATTTAGAAGATTTAGGAAAAAAGCATTACAAAAAGATTGCTAAATCCCTAAATATATCTTTAGAAAAGGTCAAAAGAGCGGGAGCTGAGATAGGCAATTTAGAACTAAGGCCAGGCAGTTCTCTGAGCCCTGGCAAGAAGATTCCCTTTCCAATTCCTGATGTTATCATTAAAAAAGGAAATGGAAGTTATCAAAGTATTCTTAATCACCAATATCTACCTCGAATAAGAATAAATTTTTTCTATCAGAATCTATTAAAAAAACAAAATCTTTCCTCCTCTACCTATAGCTATTTAAGAAAGAAATTGGGGAATGCGAGCTGGTTGATAAAAAATCTCCAGCGAAGAGAAACTACGCTCAAAACAATTATGGCCCAGATCATCGAAGTTCAAGCCGACTTTTTGGAGAAGGGAGCCTCTTATCTTAAACCTCTTACCTTGAAAGAAATAGCAAAAACTGTAAAGCGGAACCCATCAACCGTCTCCCGGGCAATAAGGAATAAATGGGTTCAAACACCTTTTGGAAGCTTTGAACTAAAGCGATTCTTCAATGGCAATATCAAGAGGAATCATCAGGAACCTTGCCTGCCGGCAGACAGACTTTTAACTTCCCAGGGCATTAAAACAAGAATTAAATGCCTTATTGGCAATGAGAAAAAGAAATCTCCTTTATCTGATGAGGACATTCTGAAACGGCTAAAAACTCAGGGAATAGATATTGCCCGGCGCACTATTGCCAAGTACAGAAGACAACTGAAAATTCTCCCCAGTTACCTGCGGAAAGAATGAGCCAATATCCAAACGATAAATACTCAGTCAACTACGTCATTGCGAGGAGTCCACTCTGTAATCGGACGACGAAGCAATCCGACGAAGTCGTTGCGAGCTTGCCTTTGGCAAGCGTGGCAACCTCTCACTTCATTGAAGAGAGAGATTCCTCCCCCGTATTAAATACGGGGTCGGAATGACACTTCGTGTTGGATTGCCACGCCCTTTTGGGCTCGCAATGACAACATAGACGTAGTTTACTTGTATTTACCAAAGTTCTGAACAATGGACATAGGAGAAAATTTAAAGAAAACTCGTTTGCGTAAGAGATTAACTCTAAAAGACCTCTCCAAGAGAACAGGACTTACTCCTAGTTTCCTCTCCCAATTAGAACGAGATAAAGTTTCTTCTTCCATAGCCACCTTGAGAAAAATAGCCTCAACATTAAATGTAAAAATTGGTTATCTTTTTGAGGAAGAAGCTGAGAAACTTGCCCTGATTAAAAAAGATAAAAGAAAAGAATTTAGATGTGAGGATTCAAAAATAAAAGGAGAAATATTAGCCTCAGGATTCTTGGATATAAAGATCGAGCCACTCCTTCTCACTATAGACCCAGGCGGAGAGACTGGCAAGGAATTAAGTAACCACTATGGTCAGGAATTCGGAATAGTTCTTGAAGGCAAGATAAAGTTCATTTTAGGCAAAAAAGAATTTATCATGGATAATGGCGATAGTATTTGTTTTGATTCTGCTGAGCCCCATAAGTTCGTAAATATCGACAAGAAAAAGGCAATAGTCTTATGGGTAATTACCTCTCCGGATTGGAAGAAACAATTTTTTTAAACTATTTTTTAAGTAATACTTCAATAAAAGTAATTTTTACTGAACGATATAACCTATAACTCCGAGCATAAGCGAAGGAAAATAAGTCCTACAAGCCGAAGGCAATGAGACAGAATGGCTAAAAAAGGTACGATTCTTATTGTTGATGATGAGAGAGGTATTCGTGAACTCTGCCGCAGAGCTCTGAAGGAAACAGCAAATAGAGTTCTTACTGCGGGTACGGGAAAAGAGGCTTTGAGAATTGTTAAGAAAGAGTCTCACCCCGATATCGTAATCCTGGATGTCAGACTTCCTGGAATGGATGGGATAGAACTGCTTCAGAAGATCAAGCAAATCAACTCAAGAATAATCGTTATCCTCATCACTGGATATGGAACGATGGAAAGTACCATCAGAGCGATGAAATTGGGAGCCTATGATTTTGTCAACAAACCTTTTTCCCTGGAAGTGCTAAAGAAAACAGTAGAAAATGCAGTCAAGCGCAAGAACTCTACTGGACGAGCACCTTACTACAAACCCTTTCATGAATACGAGCCTCACGATATAGTAGGAGAAAATCCTCAGTTGCGGAAAATCTACAAACTCATCGGAAAGGTCGCCGATACCGCTGCAAGTATCCTTATTCAGGGGGAGACCGGAACAGGAAAGGAATTAGTAGCAAGAGCCCTTCACCGCTATAGCAAAAGAAATGAGAAGCCTTTTATCGCCTTAGATTGTGCAAGTCTTCCTCCAACACTTTTAGAAAGTGAACTCTTTGGCCATGAGAAGGGTTCCTTTACAGGAGCGATTAACCAGAGATTAGGGAAGTTTGAACTTGCCTCAGGAGGCACCCTTTTCTTGGATGAGATTGGGAACTTAAGTTTAGCCACCCAGGCGAGTTTGCTGAGAGCCATTCAGGAAAGGGAAATTGTAAGAATAGGAGGGGCTAAACCAATTAAAGTGAATGTCAGAATTATCTCTGCCACCTCCCAGAACCTGGAGGAGATGGTTAAGAAGAAAACTTTCAGGGAAGACCTTTATTATCGCTTAAATGTTGTGCCGATTTATCTTCCTCCTCTGCGGGAGAGGAAAGATGATATTCCTTTATTAATAAAACATTCCTTAAAGAAATTCGGTTCTAAAGCGAGAATTTCCTCTTCAGTGGTTGTGTTTCTGAAGAAATATCATTGGCCAGGTAATGTCAGGGAATTGGAAAATATTGTCCAGAGACTTGTGGTGATGAGCCGGGATGGCAATATTACTGAAGAGGATCTTCCTCCTCAAATTTTGAACCTCCCCAAAGAGTCTAAAGTAAAGCCCGTTAGAACTGAAATTTCTGACGGGTCAAGTGTTGATGAGACCATAGCCGATTTAGAGAAGAGATTGACGCTTGAGGCACTTGAGGAGAATGGTTTTAACCAGAAGAAAGCCGCTGTCTCCCTGGGAATCAGCCCCCGTTCTCTCCGCTACCGGATAAAGAAATACCAGATTAAAAAGTAAACTGACACAAAGTGTCATTCCGAGTGGAACGAGGAATCTCGTTGAGATTGCCACGTCCGCCAAGGCGGACTCGCAATGACTTCGTCATTTTTAATTGTAAATTGAAACAAAGTGAGGGAATATGGAAGAAGAAAGATTGCTAAAGGTAGTGCTTCCGAAGTTAGGGGAAATAGGTTCTAAATTAGGCGTTGTAGTCAATTTAGAAGATATCCTGAAATTAATTCTGAAAGGGATTTTGGAAAGCCTTAATTTTGATACCGGGTTAGTTGCTCTTCTCAATGAAAAAGGAAAGTTAGAGATTAAAATCTCTCAAAATGTAGAGGATAAACAATATTTGAATAACTCTTTTAGTAAAGAGGAGTTCTGGAGCCAGGCTATGAGAAGAGGCAAAACAATCATTGTTAAGAAGGATGAGTTTGAAAAGTTTTCCGTTCTACACACAAAACTAAAGGTAGCAGAGATTGTTCTTACCCCATTACCTCCTTCTTCTTCAACGATGTTAGCACCGGAGAAGGGGATGGGACTGATTCTGATTGGAAGAAAGAACAACCAAGCAATAACCCCGCTTGAACTGAGATTATTGGAGGTATTTGCTAATTCTGCTATTTCTGCGGTAGAAGGTGCGGACATCTACAAGCGAACAATAGAGGCTTATACCGATTTAGAAAATGTAAATCTTCAACTCCGGAAGATTCAGGAAGAATTGGTACAGAAGGAAAAAATGGCCTCCCTCGGACAGTTAGCGGCCGGGGTTGCCCATGAGATCAACAATCCTCTAACCATTATTTTGGGCCATTTAGAATTATTATTGAAAGAAGAAATAAGCCAACAGGTGAAAGATGATTTAGAGACAATTTATCCGGAGGTAAAGCGCTGTGCAGAAATTGTGGAGAATCTCCTGGAATACTCCCGAAAATCGGAATTCAAATTAGAACCGGTCGCCATTAACGGAATTTTGGCCTCAACCCTCAGACTTGTTGAGCATCAGCTTACTCTGAAGAATATAAAGGTTATCAAAGAGTATGACCGTGGTTTACCAAAGATGTCCGGTGATGCCAATAGACTGAGGCAGGTCTTTAATAATCTTATCTGGAATGCATCTGCCTCAATGCCCAAGGGTGGGGAGATAAGAATTTCTACTTTCTATGAGGATGCCCAGAAAAATGTAAAGATTATCTTTTCCGATACCGGAAGAGGCATTCCTGAGGAGAAACGAAAGAGGATATTTGACCCTTTCTTCACCACTGCCGAGCCAGGAAGGGGTCTCGGTCTTGGACTTTATGTCTCCTACACCATTATTGAGGCCCATGGAGGAAAGATTGAGGTAGAAAGTGAGTTCAATAATGGCTCAACCTTTACCATTACCCTACCCCTTACCCCTTCCAGAGAACAATGAAGAATTAAGAATGAAAAATAAAGGCAATTAATGAATCCCGCTCATATCCTAATAGTTGATGACGAGGAAGGAATTTGCAATCTTCTTAAAAGATTCCTGGGCGGATTAGGTTATGAGGTCTCTACCGCTTTTTCCGGAAAAGATGCCCTAAAAATAACAAAGGAGAAGGACATCAACATGGTACTCTTAGATATTAAGATGCCGGGAATCGATGGCGTAGAAACCCTGCGTCGGCTTAAAAATATTAAAGTCAATCTTATCGTGATTATGATCACTGCCTACGGAGAAACCCAAACTGAGACTGAATCAAGAAAGTTGGGTGGTTACGACTACATCCGCAAGCCCTTCAGCCTGGAGAACCTCGCCTCCCTTGTCAAAGAAGCATTAAAGATGCAAACCGGCAGGGGCGCAAGCACAGCGCAGGACAGATTGGCAAGTTCAAGGTGAAAGGAAGAGGGATAAACGAGTGAATTTGGGAGTGGAAGGTGATTAATCCCTGTTTTTCATTATAATACTAAAACTGATTTTTCAGGAATTTTTGCAACAAATGGAATCTTTTTGGGATGCTTTCTACGAGTAGATTTTAACATCAGAACTATATCTTTACCATAAGCAACGACTTTTTTATCTATCATCACTATGTACTGGTTGAGGTATTTGGATGTGTCCAATTCAAGAAAGGCTTGAAAATTACCCGACATTTTTATATCACCTCCATTTTCAACTCTACCATATCCTGAGGAAGAGGTCAACCCCGCAAAGATAGACTTCAGGAAACTCCCTCTCCTCTGCGTTGTATAATATGCGTTGACAAATAATTGAAATTATCGTAGTATTATTACACAAACCAGCGGAGGTAAATGCTGTGAGTTTTGCAAAGCAAGCATAACTACTTTTAGTAAACGGTCTTTTCGGAGCCCGGGTTTTACCGCTGTTGGCGGGAGACTTGGGCTTTTTGTTTTCTGATGGTAAAAAATAGAAGAAGAGGATAGAAATGCGTAGGAAAAAAGTAAAAAAAGGAAAAAATGAGAAAAAGTTTAAAAACCTAACCGAAATTACTACTGACTGGATATGGGAAGTTGATAAAAACGGGATATATACTTATGTCAGCCCTAAAGTTAAAGAGTTATTAGGTTATGAAGTCAGCGAAATATTGGGTAAAACCCCATTTGACCTTATGCCTGAAGAAGAGGCAGAAAGGGTAAGCAGAATTTTCCGAGAGAAAGTTATTTACAAGAGACCATTTTACGGACTGGAAAACATAAATTACCACAAGGACGGACATTTAATAATTTTAGAGACAAGTGGAATTCCCATCTTTGATGAAAAAGGTCAATTGAAAGGATATAGGGGTATAGATAGAGACATCACCGAGCGCAAACGGGCGGAGGATAAGCTCAAACAATACCAATTCATGGTAGAATTTGCGCATGACGCTATATTTTTCAAAGACCTAAAAAGTCGCTATATTATTGCAAACAATAAAACACTGGAGGCTTTCGGACTACCAAGAGAGAAAGTTATCGGAAAAAATGATTATGAAATAATGCCCGATAAAAAAGAAGCAAGAATGAATGTTGAAGATGACCAGATTGTTTTTAAAACAGGCAAACCTAAAGAAATTGTTAAACATATAACCGGGGCAGATGGAAATGAATACTGGTTCCAAGCAATAAAAACCCCACAATTCGATGATAAAGGTAAAGGAAACGTGGTTGGACTTGTCGGTGTTGCAAGGGATGTCACCGAGCTCAAGCGCGCCCAGGATGAAGTAGTAGCGGCCAGGGATTACACTGACAACATCATCAAATCTATGATCGATACTCTGATTGTGGCTGACTCTAAAGGAAAGATAAAAACAATTAACCCGGCGACAGTGAATCTTTTGGGTTATAAAGAGGAAGAGCTCATTGACAAGCCAGTTGCTACCGTCTTTGAAAAAGGAAAAGAAGTTACACCATTTAAGGGAACCAGAATGAAGAAATTAATAGAGGAAGGTTCTATCAGGGATTATGATATGACCTATAAGACAAAATCTGGTGAAAAAATTCCGGTTAGCTTTTCTGGTTCGGTGATGAGAGATAAAGAAGAAAATCTGATCGGCATTATTGGCGTAGCGCGGGATATGAGAGAAACTCGAAAGCTCATTTCGAATCTTGAGAACGTCATTCAAGAACTTGAACAGACGCAAAATCAATTAATCCAGAAAGAAAAAATGGCTTCCATTGGACAGTTAGCCGCAGGGGTTGCCCATGAGCTCAACAATCCTTTAACCATTATTCTGGGTCATTTAGAATTACTATTAAAAGAGGCAAAAGACCAAAAGATAAAGAATGATTTAAAAATAGTCTATCCGGAGACAAAGCGCTGTGCAGAAATTGTGGAGAGTCTCCTGGAATTTTCCCGAAAATCGGAGTTCAAATTAGAACCGGTCTCCATTAATAGAATTTTGACCTCAACCCTCAGACTTATTGAGTACCAGCTTACTCTGAAGAATATCAAGGTTATTAAATATAAACACAGTCTACCAAAAATCTCAGGCGATGCCAATAGACTAAGGCAGGTCTTCAATAATCTTATCTGGAATGCATCTGCCTCAATGCCCAAAGGCGGGGAGATAAGAATTTCTACTTTCCCTGATGATGAGAAGAAAAATGTAAAGATTGTCTTCTCCGATACCGGAAGAGGTATTCCTGAGGAGAAACAAAAGCGCATATTTGACCCTTTCTTCACCACTGCCGAGCCAGGGAAGGGTATCGGTCTTGGGCTTTATGCCTCCTACACCATTATTGATGCCCATGGAGGAAAAATTGAGGTAGAAAGCCAGCTCAATAAAGGTTCAACCTTTACCGTTACCTTACCCCTCACCCCTCCCAAATCTGGAAAAACTCGCCTCCCTCATCAACGAAGCATTAAAGCGTAAACTTTCCTAAAGTAATCCCCCCAGTCGTGGATGGTGCCCTTTTTTGTCCCAATTGACAAAAATTGTCACTTTTTTAGGTAATATTGTCATTGCGAGTCCACCTTAGGAGGACGTGGCTATCTCATAGGAAGAAGGAGATTGCTTCGCTAACGCTCGCAATGACTGCGAATTACAATAAAAAAATAAAGTTGGCACGGAAATTGCTACATTTATTTAAAGATAAGAAACAAAAAATGGAAACGGCAACCCAAATAGAAAACCAGAGAGAAAATTCAGAAAGCTTACCCGCCGGTAGAGAAGTTCTGCGCAATATAGTTGGTGAAATAGTCAACTCCTACGAAACAAAGGTAGAAGCGGTCACTTCTTTAATAAACCAGGTTTACCAGAGGATTAAAAATTTTCATACAGAACAGAGCCAGCTGGCTGAAAGATTAAAGGAGATCCTGGCCAAGAGGTGCTCTTTCAGAAAAAAAGACTTTGAGACGATGATGACGGAAACTCTGAATCACCAGGAGACAAGAGAAAAAGAGCTCGGCCAGATGGTAGAGGATTTCTGCAAAGAAGAAGAAGAGATGGTGGCCAAACTAAAAGAGATCCTTATAGTAAAGAGCCCCTCAACATTAGAGGACTTTAAGATTTTAAAAGAGAAGATGCTGAGCCGACCTAAGGAGAGAGAAAGAAAGGTTAGCCAGGTGCTTAAGGATTTTCACCGCGACCAGGAAGAATTAAATACAGCCCTTAGCCTCTTACTGGAAAAGGGACCTTCGGTAAAAATCAAGGACTTTAAAGCAATGATAAGGGCATTTTCTATTGACCATACCAAGGAAAATGCCAGGATAGATGAGATCTTGGAAGAGTTTGAGAGAGTGAAAGATGAAATAGGTAACCAGTGGCAGAAAGTAATGGCCACTGTTGGGAAATAATGAAAGAAAGGGGGTGAAGAAAAATGGCAGTAGAAAAGGCGATCGCATCCAGCAGCTTGGTAGAAGTGGTTGACAGGATTCTGGACAAGGGCGTAGTAGTTGATGCTTGGGTGAGAGTTTCACTCGTAGGCATTGAGTTGCTAGCTATTGAGGCCAGGGTCGTGGTGGCATCTGTTGAGACCTTCCTGAAGTATGCAGAGGCAGTAGGTCTGTTACCAGCAGCCGCATAACCACAACCAAGTAAAGGACTGCGAGATGTCCTTGGGAGTATAGAGGCGCGAAGCCCCTCTATAGGCAGAAGACAAACCTGCAAAATCCTGAGCACGTCTTAAGGTTTTTGAGAAATAGTGAAAGCAGAAAATGTCTGAGCAAATAGAGGGAGGAATAAAAAATGGCAAATGCAGATGATGTTAAAACCCTAGCTGAGGATATGGCTGCTATGTACACCGACAGAGTAAAGTGGCATTCTGAACTATTGGCTACCTGCGAGAAAGATGATAAAGCCAGAGCAGCGGATGTAGCCAAATTATTGGCTGGCTACAAGAGCGAAGATAAAACCAGGGCAGCTGATGTAGCCAAACTTGTAACCGGCTTTAATAAGGAAGACAAGGCTAGAGCAGGTGAGGTGAAAAAACTTATTGCTGGTTTCAGCGATGAGGATAAAGCCAGAGCAGGTGAAATAGCCAAGCTCATAAAGGGGTTCAGTGCTGAAGATGAAGAAAGGGCAGGTGAAATAGCCAAGCTCTTGGAAGGATTTAAGGGTGAGGACAAAGTCAGAGCGGCGGATGTAGCCAAACTCGTAACCGGCTTTAATAAGGAAGACAAGGATAGAGCAGGAGAGGTGAAAAAACTTATTGCTGGTTTCAGCGATGAGGATAAAGCCAGAGCAGGTGAAATAGCCAAGCTCATAAAGGGATTTAAGGGTGAAGATAAGGAAAGAGCGGCTGCAGTTGCTGACCTTATCGCAGGTTTTAGGGAAGAGCGCGAAGAAACAGCCGGAGCCTGGAAAGACTTATTGAGCACAATGGCGGCTACCAAAGGTAAGAAGGAAGTAAAGGCAAAGGTCCCTAAGAAAAAGAAAGCTGCAAAAGCTGCAAAAGAGGAGGAAGAAGAAGAGGTAGGAGGAGAAGAGGGTGAGATAGTTTCCATCTTAGAGGACTATCCTGATGGAGCAACTCTGGCCGAGATAGCGGATGAGATGGGTGTTCACTTTGCCACCCTCATCAGACCAATGGGAAGATTGGTTGATGATGATAAAGTTGAGAAGGTAGACAATAGATACCTTTTAACCTAAAAAGGAGGCTCCAGTGGCAGAATTAATAAAATGTGCCTTCTGCAATGGGACAGGCAAAGACCCCTTTGGGCTTCTATCTCCTTTAGCTACCTGCCAGGTGTGTTTGGGAAGAGGTAAGGTTTCTGTAAACCCACCAACCGCAAAATGTGCTTTCTGCAATGGGACAGGCATTTCCCCTGATAAGAGGATTACCTGTACCGTATGCGGCGGCAAAGGTGTGGTTACCGTGCCGAAAGGCGCAAAGACCTGTCCTGAATGCAAAGGCAGTGGCCAGGCTCCAGATGGTCTTCCTTGTCTTGCTTGTAGAGGTAAAGGTGTTGTGTAGTTACCGATCTTTCACAGAATAAGAATAATGCCCCTCCTCTATATAAATTCGTAGAGGGAACGTAAACAACAGAGATTGCGTCTTTGTTTCGATACTATAGGTTGTATCGAGGACGCAGATATAGCCCCCGCCTCTGGCGGGTGCCTGTAACAAAGGAGGTGTAGAATGCCAGTTGAAGAATTAACTACAGTATTAGAACCGCGGCCCTTGTCCAATTTCGTGGAGACCGAGCAAGTAAAAGGTATAGCCGAAAGGGCTTTGGCTTATATCTCCGCTGGATTTCCAATTCATTTTAGAGGAATATCAGGCACAGGAAAAACTACTCTGGCGATGCATGTTGCCTCTAAGGTAGGTCGGCCAGTAGTAATGATCCACGGAGATGAAGAATTCTCCTCATCAGATTTAGTAGGAGGAGAGTATGGCTACCGCATAAGAAAGGTAGTAGATAATTTTATCCACTCTGTACTTAAGACCGAAGAGGATATGCAGAAACGCTGGGTGGATAACCGCTTGACCGTCGCTTGCAAATACGGATTTACCTTAATCTACGACGAGTTCACTCGTTCCCGCCCTGAAGCAAACAATACCTTACTTTCTGTCCTTCAAGAAAAGATGCTTGATTTACCTGCCGCAAGGGAAGGAGGAGAAAGTTACCTTCGCGTTGACCCCAACTTCACGGCTATCTTTACTTCCAATCCTGAAGAGTATGCTGGTGTTTACAGAACCCAGGATGCTTTAAGGGACAGGATGATTACTGTCGATTTGGACCACTTTGATAAAGAGACAGAGATAGCTATTACCGCGGCCAAAACTGGATTATCGCGGGGAGATTCAGAAAAGATAGTCAACGTTGTAAGAAACTTGAGGGAATCGGGTAAATGTGAATACGCACCTACCATTCGCGGTCCGGTTATGATTGGAAAAACCTTAAAGGTAAGAGGAGGGGTACTCTCTAAAGATAATCCTATTTTTAAAGAAACTGCACTTGAGATATTGACTTCAGAAACCAGCAGGGTAGGTTCCAGGACCCATCAGGCGAAGGTAAGAGAAGTAATAAATGGGTTAATTGGCAAATATTGTTAAGAAAGGAGGTGCAGGATGGCATTGATGAGAGGATTTTCCAGGGTTGACAAAGATGGTAAAATTGCTATTCCCAGCAATATCCGCCGAGAAGCGAAGTTGAAGGAAGGACAATTAGTTGAGGTGAAGGTTCAAGGTTCAAGATTAGCGCAGTTTATAACAATTAAACCGTGCCAAGCTGCCCGCTAAGGGTAAAACTTTTAATTGGAGCGTAGCGACAAGGGGGTGATTAAGAATGCCAGACTACAAAAAAGATGCAGATAAATTTTTCCCCTGGGAAGAAGAAGAAGGAAGAAAGAGGAAACCGGAAAGAGGCGATAGTATTCCTCCGAATACCAGCATAAAATCTAAGTTGCATTCCAAGCCAAAAGTTGCGGGCCAGGAATATCTGGATATGTACCTAATGAGCAAGGAAAAAGAGCGGATGGCGAAATATGGTCAAACTTTAGGTAAGCAGCAGAAGAACACCGCAGGGGGCTGGAGAAAATTAAAAAAAGATCTTGTAAACCAAGAAAAGGACTTACCCAAGGTTCCCAAAGGCGGTATAGAAGAATCGGAAGCGACTGAGGGGAGTCCCGAGCGAAGTCGAGGGAACAAGAAGACCTCCGGGCATATGAAGAAAATGGGTTGGAATTATTAAGGAGATAAGATGGCTTGGGAATGGGATGAGAGCTCACATAAAAAGATGCAGACAGGCAAGGGTGGTATAAAAAAATTAAAGGATGAATGGATATGGCAGCCGGTTAAATTAGGCCCTGGGGCCCAAGGATATGGCAGTCATCAAATAGGTGAGCTTTTGGAAGAGAAGGAATATCCTTGTGCCTTTTGCAATGGAACCGGCGAAAAACCCAGAGGTTCAAAGTGCTCTGTCTGTAAAGGCAAAGGCACAGTCGAGGTTGAGCCCCCTGCTGTAAGATGCGCTTATTGTAAAGGAAGAGGGGAGGAGAAACCCCGAACTAATATTACCTGCACCGCCTGTAGAGGTAAAGGGATTATTCATATAGAAGAACCTATAGAGACCTGCCCGCATTGTCGAGGAACAGGTAAGGAACCTACTAATAAACTTGTCTGCATAACCTGTCGAGGAAAAGGTGTTGTGACTGTAAAAGAAGAAGAGGAAGAAGATATTTATGGTTCAGAAGGGATAGAAGACTTTGCTTCTTTCGCGCAAGAAAGATTTCAAGTCAATAAACCTGAGAAAGAACAATCGGTTGGTTCGGCGTCAGGAAGTGAGCGGGAAGCATTGGAAGTAGTTAAAGAATTAGGTCAGGCGGATAGGGTTGCTGTGGGCAGGAATATGTCACCCCCTGTTTCATCGCCTTATGCAGAACAACTCTGCAATGCCTTAGTCAAAAAAAGGCTTCTCATAAGAGATGGTATTTTATATAGCCTTAAATAAGTAAAGAACAAAGTCGAGCAAGCTCGACCACTACAACAACCGAATAATTTGTAGTGGCAGAGTTTACTCTGCTTATATTTTGCTATAATATGAAAAATGTAAGTGCAAGAGCAGAAGCCATAAAGGAAATATCCAGAGAAAAGGCCAGGATATTCAGAAAAGAAACCAATGCTCCATCTCCTTTAGAAAAAGTAGCTTTAGCATGGAAAAAGAAAAAGGAGATGGAGGAGAGGCAAGAACAGAAGAAAACATTCAAAAAGGATGAATTTTCAGGACCTTCTTTTCGAGAGGCTCTGGCTAAAGGGGTAGTGGATTATGATAAGCGAAGATTGGCTGGTGAAACAGGATGGGTTCAATATAGCCCCTGGCAAAAAGAAGAGGATAAAAAGAAGAAACAAATACCCCTTAATACAGCTACTGTGGTAGCAATCAGAAAGAAATTAATAGCCATAGAATGGGCGAAGGCACGAGGTACCTATAGGAAAAGGCAGGATACCAGATTCCATGATTTAGAACAAGAAGCAGCTACCTGGAAGCAGAAAAGAGAAGAAAAGAAGAGAAGAAAAGAAGAATTAAGAATGAGAATTAAAAGACACAAAGAAGTCTTGAGTAATGTCCTAACAGAATTTGGCAAATCACTGAGAGAGAAAAAAGCGACCGCAGGGAGTCCCGAGCAGAGTCGAGGGAACTCAGCTGAAGAATTATCCACTCTCCTGGAAGACTCATTAGAGAATGCCGGCGAGGTCTTTGATATCGAATGGCAAGAAAACGAATGTTTGATATGGATAGAACCATGGGAAGAGAAAAAAGTTCGCAGGATTTCAGAACTTGATATCCCGGTTATTTATAGAGTGAAAATTGGCGAAAACTTCGAGATAGCTTCCTACGAAGAAGTAGAAGACGAAGCCATAATAGAGAATTTAAAGAATGAGATTTTGACCAAATCTCTCCGAGAGTCTCTGGAAGGTGTATCCTTTAATATAGATGACGAAAAACAGGCCCAGAAGTTTCTGGAGGATAAGCTCGCAGATATAGGGCGACTCATTAACTTAGAACGCACTCTGAGCGGATGGCTGGCTACCATTGAACCCTGGGAGGAGATGAGGTCGCGGAATGTAAAAAGGGGAGGCAAACCCCCAATAGTAACGGATGAGATAGGGATTAGCTGGAAGGATGGAAAATTAGAATTTGAAAAAGGAGGGACGCCGTGCGAGGAATAACGAGCACGAGTCTGGCGTCGGGTGCGAGATGTGAGCACCCTGACCGACGACTGTAGCGTAAGCGAAAGGAG